>JAVRKN010000089.1:0-6492 GCA_031962405.1 Athalassotoga sp.
CCAGAGAAATCCTCCGCAGCGTTAGCGAGGACCAGATTTCGACGGGGCATATGCTGGAGCCGATCACAAAACAGCACATGGCCAATAGCATATGGCATATGGCGAATAGCAAATACAGAGATTAGAGATTAGTGGGCGGTAAGTTGGCGGAGAGCATGATGCTCAAAAGATGGCTTTCGCGGCGCCAACGAGGACGGACCTTTATCATGCGCCTTTGAAGAAAATGAGTAGTTCTATGAATATGAGGACTATGACTATTATTTCGAGGAAATCATCAAATGCATGAGAAAGCGTGTGCTGCACCATTTCGTACGTGTCGTTCACGATTTCGAGTTTTCTTTCAACGCTTTCCTCCCACGAGTTAAGGCCAAAGATTTGCCTTGCATTCATGTAAACTCTGGCGTAATAGACATCTTCGGTAACGTGTATTGCGTTTCTTGCGTGGTCTACTGCCGATTTAACCTCGACGGTGAGCGCCATAAGCTTTCTACTCGCATCGTTGTGCTTTCTTATTTTGAATATTTCCGTGAGCGAATTCGTTGGTTTATCAAGCAGTGTAAGGTTTATCTCTTTCATTCTTTTGTCGAGCAGATCGTCGTAGTACCTGATGGTAACAAGTTGGGTGTTTAAAAAGTCAAGTATGTCCATTATGTCGTCAGATCCTTCGGGATCGTATATGAATGCCCCATCGTTGGTCACAACCACAAGATCGTCGACGTAGTACGAAAAGGCATGCCTGAACGTTCTATTTCTAACTTGAACGCTAAGTCTTTTGTCGCTTTTGTGCAAGAGTTCTGGAAGTTCTTTGTACTCGTCCAAAATATCCCTTGCCTTTATGGATTTGTTGAATTCCTGCACGTAATACACAGAATAATCAAGGGTGGGGAAATTTTTCTCGTATTTTCCCTTGAAAACCGGCCCAAGTATGTTCATGCCGTTTTTGAAGTAATCCTCAACTTTAAAGGTTGTGTCCGGATCGGCCATGTATTGCTTTTGAAAGTCCCTGAAAAAGGAAGGGGGCACTTCAGCCTCAAATTGAATTTGAATTATGATTGCCATTGTACCGAGTTCATTTATCTCCAATTTGACGGTGACATACATCGGAATTCCATTCATTTCTAAAGGATATTCATCGATGTAAAGTTGAATCGGAGGATTGGGAATGTCTATGACGTCCGATCCAACGCGTTCAAATCTCAGCCTCTTTATGCCCTTGAAATTCGAGGCTAAAGAGACCACCTTTTCGAGATCGGCCGAATCTGCTATGTTGTAAATTTTGTAGTAATAAATGCGCCCTTTCCTTACGAGAAGTTCTCCCATTTCATTCTCCATTATCTGAAAAAGCCGTGCCTTTTTTCATTTACTCCACTGTGCGTAATCTCTGCGTATTTTCTGAGCAACTCTTCCTGTTCTTTTGAAATCTTTTTGGGTATCAAGACGTTGACCTTCACTATATGATCTCCGCGTGGGCCTCCATTTGGAGATGGAAAGCCTTTACCGCGCAATTTTAGAATCGAATTTGGTTGTGTGCCGGGTGGAATTGAAAGGATTTCTTTGCCCTCAAGCCCGTCTATTTCAATATTCGTCCCCAGCGTTGCCTGCGCAAAATCAATCGTCACCTCGCTGTAGGCATCTCTGCCCTCTCTTCTTATGCCGGGTATTTCTTTGACTCTCATTATGACAAACAAATCCCCATAAGGACCGCCATTTTCTCCCGCATGGCCGCCATTTGGAACTCTCAACCTTCCTCCATCTTCAACGCCTGCCGGAATTCTTATCTTGATCTTTCTCTTCGTCATAACCCTGCCGCGCCCGCCGCAGACTGGGCATTTTTCAGTTATGACCCGCCCAGTGCCGCCGCACATGTCACAGGTAGTTTGAGTTGTCATGACGCCAAAAAAGGTTCTTTGCTGTACTTTGATAACACCCGTACCGTGGCATTTTGGACACGTCTTGAAGGCAGTTCCATCTTTTGCCCCAGTGCCATGGCAGGCTTGGCATGTCTCGTAACGATTATATTCTACCTCTTTTTCGGTACCGTAGAGCACATCTTTTATGTCTATCTGTATCGTGATATAAACATCCTCTCCACGGATGCTTCTTTCTCGATTTTCTTCTGCCGTCCTTCCCTGCCCAAAAAAGACGCTGAATATGTCTTCAAATCCTCCAAAGAGATCCTCTTGGTTAAATGGATTGCCTTGTTGCTGCGTCCCATACACGTTTTCTTGAGTTTGACCAACGTAACCGAATCTGTCGTACTGCGCCCTTTTTTGAGGATCGGAAAGCACCTCGTAGGCTTCGTGTATCTCTTTGAATTTCTGTTCAGCCTCTGCTTTGTCATCCGTATGGAGATCTGGATGCCATTTTTTGACGAGATCCTTGTATGCTTTTTTAATATCTTCAGTTGAGGCGTCCCTTGAAACGCCCAGTATTTCGTAATAATCCTTTTTTGCCAAAACCATCATCGTCCTTCATTTGAACCATTACCGGCAGATTGATGCATGGCAACTTTTACCTTGGCCGGCCTTATGACCTTATTTTTGAATTTGTATCCATTTTGTGTCACTTCAACTATGTCCCAATCATCATGATCTGGAGATTCTACTCTTTCGACGGCATCGTGCTCGAATGGATCGAATTTGCCAGATGTGTCTATCTTTTGCAACCCTTCAACTTCAAGCATGTTTTTGAATTTTTTGTACATGATTTCTAAAGCGGTGAATTCAGTTGAATTTTTGTCTTGAATGTGATTCATGATCCTTTCCATATCGTCCAAAATTTCAACGAACTTTTCAACGAGTTTCTGATTGGCATAACTCATCGCATGATTTATTTCTTCTTCCTTTTCCCTTCTCATATTTTCAAGAGAGGCTTTCACTCTTTTTGCGTATTCATCAAGTTCTTTTTTCTGCTTTTCGCATGCCTCAAGTGCTGATTTCAATTCATCGATTTGAAGATTTTCTTTTTTATCATTTTCAACATCATTTTTTTTGTTGTTTTCTTCCATTTCAATTCACCTCTTATTTTTCATTTATCCTTGACAAGAAAGTTAAAAGTTCTGTTAGCCTGTTTCCAACGTACCACGTTAATTTTATTGCCTTTTGATAATCTATGACCTTTGTGCCGATCGATATGACGTAGCCGATCTGCTCATTCATAACTTTGTAAGGCGCAATAAAAGAAACAAATGATTCCATTCCCTCTTGGGGATGTTCTGAACCTATGAAGACCTTTATGTCTTCGATCTTCCCAAACTCCTTGAGAAAAGCGTAAAATCTATCTGGCGTTTCAAGAGTCCTTAGCAATCTTCTGAGCACTTTTTGATCCACGGAATCGTCATCTATGAGGTTTTCTATTCCTCTTATGGTGTACCTTTCTTCGCCAGAATCTTCCGTTAGACTTTTGATTATCTCGATGGCATTTTCAACGTTGGTGCCGCGCCAGCGATTCTGATCAAAATCTAAGCCAAAGACGCTTTCCCGTATCTCGTCTATGGTCCTTCCAACAATTGCACCGTTGAGAAACCTTTCAATTTCCCGCGCATTTTCTTCTGATAGATGTTTTGGAAGAGTTTGCGCTTTAACCATGCCCAGTTCTGTTGAAAGCACGATTGTGATATAATCTTCAAAGGTCTTGTGAATTCTTATGGATTTTATCTTTGTCCTATCAGAAACTGGTTTTGTTATTATCGATATGACGGGCAGAGTTCTGACGAGAAGCGTCGAGACACGGCTTATGACCTGATCAAAGTTGCCCTGGGGATAAGATGGAAAGATCTCGACATCTTTGGACGTTTTCATTTCTTGGGATATCTCTAAGATCGAATCAACGTAAAAACGATATCCCTTGTCAGTCGGAATTCTTCCAGATGATGTGTGAATGTGTCTCACGTAATCGAGATATTCAAGTTTTCTGAGATCATTTCTTACCGTTGCGCTGCTGTGAGAGATGTTGGTGTTTTCTATCACCTTTTCCGAACTGACAGGTTTCTTGTTTTTTATGTACTCATTGACAACGCAAAAAAGTACTTTTTTTTGTCTTTCATTTAATTCCATACAATCACCTTAGCACTCTCTATATTAGAGTGCTAAATATATAGTACTACATTTAGACTTAATTGTCAAGAAAGGAGTGTTTTAGTTGAAGAAATTTTGGTGGTATTTTTCGTGGTTTGTGATTTTCTTTGGGATCGGCATAACTCTTGGCCTGATCGAGAAATTTGGGCTTGCGAATGGACTTAACCTCTTCGTCGAAAAAGCAGTCATAGGCATGAGGCACCATATTCTTAATCCTTACTTCATATTCGTTGCAAAATATGCCGATACCGTATACGATATAGTGTTAGGGCTTATCGTCGTGGTTATACTTGCATTTTTGAAGAGATGGAGGGAACCTTTGATGCTCTTCATATCTTTGGTCTTTGCGGGCATAACGATTGAGGCGTTGAAATACATTTACGCGATTCCGCGTCCAACACTTTCACAACTCATCCCAGACACATCTTACTCTTTTCCAAGCGGTCATTCTGTTGGAGCCTTTGCACTTTACGGCATGATCGTCTACTTCGTGATGAAATCGAAGTTGCCAAAGGCGCTTTCATGGACAATTTCTGTCATACTTTCTCTCTTTATTCTTTCGATTCTATACGATAGACTTTACGTTGGCGTTCACTGGCTTCTCGATGTCTTGGGCGGCGCATCCTTTGGGATTGCTTGCATGATAATTGCCATAGCAATCGTTAACAGCATGAAAGGACCAAAAAAAGCGTGATTCAAGATTTTTATTTCAAGGAGATAACGGAAGACAGGGATAACGAGAGACTTGACAGATTTTTGAGAAGAAATTACCCTACCATAAGGCTTTCCGCCTTGCAGAGCTTTATAAGATCGGGCAAGGTTTTGGTTGATGACAAAAGGATAAAGGATGGTGCCTTTAGGCTACAGATAGGCCAGCGCGTCTTGATAAAACTCCAAGGCAGTGCCGAAGAGATATCCAAAAGGTATGGAAGAACCTCTCCAGAGCACATTCCTTTGGAAATGGAATTAGAAGTGCTTTACGAAGACGAGGATATGGTTGCCTTGAACAAGCCAGCCGGCCTTTCAGTTCAACCTGGAACTAGAATAGCAAATAAGTCCCTTTACAACGTTTTGTTGGGTAAGATGAAAGAGTTTTTCTTCATCCACAGACTTGACAAATACACATCCGGTGCGATCGTTGTGGCTAAAAATTACGAAATGGCAAGGAAGATGTCGGAGATCTTCTCTTCTCACGAGGTGGAAAAGAGATATTTAGCGCTCGTGAAAGGGCTTGTAAAGGAATCAATGGATGTGAAATCGCCAATCGATGGCAAATACGCTTTTACACATCTTGATCCAGTCGATTTCTTTACAGGATACACACTTTTGGAAGTGCAAATTTTTACCGGCAGAAAGCATCAGATAAGGAGACATCTTTCATCGATTGGCTTTCCAGTTATAGGAGACGATCTTTACGGAGATAGAGACGAGAACGAACTTTTCAGAAAAAAGTACGGACTGGAAGGATATTTTCTTCACTGTTCCGAACTTTCTTTTGTCCATCCTTTGAAGCACGTCAAAGTCACGATCAAAGCGGCACTCGACAAGAAGAGGGCAGATGTGTTGAGTAAACTTTGATTGAAAAGGGGCTTGAAATGGATAAGATAAGCAATGGGATTTGGGTACAAAAGGGAAATACGAATGTCGGCTTGATAGAATTTGATGGCAATAGGTATCTCATAGATACTGGATCAAGCGAAAAATTCGCAAAAGCACTTTTAGAAGAAGTTGGCAAGGTTGATTTTGTCTTTAACACCCACTCTCACGCTGACCACATTCAAGGTAATCATCTCTTTGCTTCAGAGGGTGCACGCATTTACGCAGATGAGGTGGAGAAAGTTTTCATCGAAAATCCGTCCATGGAATCATTTTACCTGTACGGCGGAAACCCTCCGCGTGCGCTCAAAGCATCTTTTTTCAAGGCTAAAAGTTCGATCATCAACTCTTTTCAAAGCGAAAAATGGCCTTCAAAGATCGAATTCGTTCAACTTAATGGCCATTCTCCCGGCATGACGGGCGTGAAATTTGAGAACGTGCTTTTTTGCGGAGATGCCTATTTTGGTCAAAATATAATTGAAAAGTACGCATACCCTTATCTCGTTGACGTGAAATCTTTTCTCGATTCTATGGATAAAATTTCAAAATCTAACGCTGAATTTTACGTTCCTTCTCACGGCGATCCGACAAACGATCCGTCTAAAGACATCATGGCCACAAAAAATGCCCTCATGGATTTTGTTCAAGTGACCCTTGATGCCCTTGCATCGCCTAAAAGCGTTGAAGAGGTGTGTTTTGAAATCGCGCATTCAAAAGAACTGCACCTTAATTCTGGCACCTTTTACCTTTTCAGATCATTTGAAAGTTCCGTAATTTCTTACCTTGAAGAATTGGCAGAGATTGTTAATGTGTCTTACGG
>JAVRKN010000090.1:0-2386 GCA_031962405.1 Athalassotoga sp.
CTTTTAAAGTTGAATCAGTATAAATATAAAGATAGAGGAGGAGATCATCTTGCGTCTTGATCTCGATGAAAATTTGGTGAGGAAAGCAAGAGAACTGGCTAAGGCAGTTACGGATGACGTTCAAAGGTTTATAGATTTAAGAAGTACTGATTCAGTTGAAAGAACGGTGGCAAGATTTTATGGAATTGACGGCGTTGATGCTGATGGAGTCCCACTTCCAAATGTGGTGATCGAAGACGTCAAAAGGCATGGGGGTCTTAACAGGGGAATAGCATATTGGATCGCAAATGCTTGCGTGGCAAAATCCATGACCCCACAAGAAGTCGCCGAATCTGTTGGTAAAAGAGAATTCTCTTTGGTGGAAATCAGCCCTCAGAAAGAAAGCATCGTTGCGGCAAAAATCGATGAATTAACCGAAGCATCCATAAAGAAATTGGAAAAGATTAGAGATGAAAGAGATTCCATGCTTCAAGAACTTGGAAATCCAAGACAACCTTACATTTACGTGATAGTTGCAACTGGCAACATATACGAAGATGTAATTCAAGCAAGAGCGGCCGTCATCGAGGGAGCGGATATAATTGCCGTTATAAGATCAACGGCCCAATCTTTGTTGGATTTCATTCCCTTTGGACCAACGACTGAAGGATATGGTGGGACTTACGCAACGCAGGCAAATTTCAGGATTATGAGAAAGGCTTTAGACGAAATGGCAGCAAAGGTTGGAAGATACATCAGGCTCACGAATTACGCTTCAGGACTTTGCATGCCAGAAATAAGCGCCATAGCATCTTTGGAAGGTTTGGATATGCTGCTTAACGATTCGATGTACGGTATTTTGTTCAGAAACATAAACATGATGAGAACCTTTGTCGATCAATACACCTCAAGGCTCATATGTGCTTTTTCTCATATAACTATAAATACAGGAGAGGATAATTACATAAAAACGTCTGATCCCATAGATCGTGCCCACACCGTCACGACATCCCAACTCATAAACGAACAATTTGCCCTTAAAGCCGGAATGAAACCCGAATACATGGGAATAGGCCATGCATTTGAGATAGATCCAGATGTGGAAAACGGATTGCTTTACGAAATTGCGCACGCACTTTTGACAAGGGAACTTTTCCCCCAAGCAACCCCGAAGTACATGCCGCCGACACGTTACATGACAGGCAACATATTCAAAGGGTACGCACAAAATACGTTGTACAATCTCGTTTCTGTTATGACAGGTCAATCAATACACCTGCTTGGAATGTTGACTGAAGCAATTCATACGCCACTCGTTCAAGATAGGTATCTTGCCATATCAAACGCAAAGTACGTCTTTAAAAATGCGAAATCTCTTGGAGAAGAAGTGGAATTTAAAAAAGATGGTTTTATACAAAAAGAGGCCAACAGGGTGCTTGAAAATGCCGTTTCTTTGCTTGAGCATGTGAAAGAAGTGGGACTAATGGCTTCGATAGAAGAAGGCACGTTTGGGGATATTTCAAGGAAGAGAGATGAAGGAAAGGGCGCGGATGGTACATTTGTCAAGGGAGAAGATTATTACAATCCCATTGTGGATAGGATGGAGGAAATTTTAAGGGGTGATGAAGCATGATACCAAATTTAGACCTCAAAAATATAAAACCCTACGGAGATCAAACCAATGATGGCGTGATCCAACTGTCTTTCACGCTTCCAATACCCGCAGGTGCAAAGGCTCGCGAAACCGCGAAGATTTTTGTTGAGTCAATGGGGTTTTCAGATATCCAAATAGTCCTTGCCGAAGATATAGGAGAAGATTTCACTTTTTTTGTCATTTACGCTAAAACCAACAAATCCGTTGATTATACATCCGTTAAAACGCTCGAAGTTGAAATACCTAAAATGGGAATTGAGGAGATAGATGATAGAATATTGAAGCATTTGAAACGCCAAGTTGTGGTAGTTGGTGCGACGATAGGATCCGATGCTCACACGATAGGGCTCGATTCGATACTTAACATGAAGGGATACCATGGAGATTCCGGTCTCGAAAGGTATAAAGCCTTTAAGGTTTATAATCTCGGCAGCCAAGTGCCTCCCTTGGAACTCGTGAGAAAAGCACGGGAATACAACGCGGACGTCATACTTGTTTCTCAAATCGTCACCCAAAGAGAAATTCACATAAAGCAATTGACAGAGCTTGTCGATATATTGGACGCCGAAAAATTGAGAGACAAAATATTGTTGATAGTTGGAGGGCCAAGAATAACTCATGAACTTGCCGTTGAACTCGGATATGATGCAGGTTTTGGCGCGGGCACAATGCCATCGGATGTTGCATCTTACATAACGGATAGAATTTTGAAAAGATCACTTCATACCAAACCATTTTGATTTGTACTGAAAC
>JAVRKN010000090.1:2486-4261 GCA_031962405.1 Athalassotoga sp.
ATAGCGTATATCTTAAGGAGTTAAGTTATGAAGGAAAAAGATAGACAGAAAATAGCAAGAAAAGCATTTGAAATGAAGGATCCAACGCTTCACGATCAGGCTCATTCGAAAGAATTCATAGAAGAGGAAACCTGGCACAAAACAACTCAAGGAAAATACATGACACCTCTTGTCTACGGCGCAAGTGATGGTATAATAACAACCTTCGCCGTTGTAGCCGGAGCTATGGGCGCTCACCTTAGCCCTCAAATTGTTTTGATAATGGGATTTGCGAATCTTTTCGGCGATGGCTTTTCAATGGCAATGGGAGATTATCTTTCACAACGAACATCCATGAAGTACAACGAAAGCGAACGTCAGCGCGAAAACTGGGAAGTGGAGATAGATCCAAATTCTGAAAAAATGGAACTGATAGAAATATACAAGTCAAAAGGTCTTGATGAAAAAAAGGCTGAAGATCTCGTTGAAATTTTGAGTTCAAACAAAGACCTGTGGGTTGAAACGATGATGCACGAGGAACTTGGGATACTTGAGGACAAAAATGCTTCTCCAGTTAAAGACGCGCTTGTTACCTTTTTTTCATTTGTTTTTTTCGGATTCATGCCGCTTGTAACTTACATCCTCGCAAGTTTTATACCCTTTTTTGCCCAAAATACTTTTTTGACGGCAACGATTTTAACGCTTGTAACGTTGTTTGGCGTTGGATCTTTGAGAAGCATAGTTACGAATATGAGTTGGATCAAAAGCGGCCTTGAAATGCTTTTGACGGGAAGCATGGCTGCTTTTGTCGCTTATATCGTTGGCTTTCTGATAAGGTACGTGACAACTTTGTAAGGAGGGATTTTGTGAAGTATTTTCTCGCAACGAGACCGTATGTTGTAAGCGCAAGTTTGATACCCTTTACAGTTGGAGCATTCTTGGGCTTGGGGAATGTTCATTTTTCTTGGCTACTTTACTTTCTTGGAGCGATTTCTTTGATGTTTATTCACCTTGGATCCAACAGCGCCAATGATTATTTTGATTACAAACATGGGATAGACAGACCTGGTACCTTTGGATCGAGTGGCAGTAGACTTCTTATGAATGGAAAGATAACCTTAAAAGCCGAGAAATACGTGATGATAACCTGCTTTGTCATTGCCATCGTCTTCGGAGTTGCCGTTGTTGTGCTTTCGACGCCTTACATTTTAATCTTCGGTTTGTTGGGAATAGCGGGAGGTTATTTTTACACTGCCGATCCTGTTAACTTGAAATATCATGGTCTTTCAGTTCCAACCATATTCATGATATATGGTCCTTTAATAACAACGGGCGGCTATTACCTTATGACGAGAACAATTTCACCAGATGCCTTGATTTTTTCAGTGATAATAGGATTTCCAGTTACAAACATAGTACTATCAAATGAAATAAGGGATTCGGCAAATGATATACAAGTTGGAATAAAGTCAATTACGATCCTATTTGGAGACGTTGCGGGTACATGGCTTTACTTTTTCATGTTTCTTCTCCAATTCATCCTGCTTTTTTACATGATTTTGATACAAAAAATATCTTTGTTTGCGTTGTTTTCTTTTCTTTCCATACCCCTTTACGCGATCATAATGGTGAAACTTTTCTCAAAGTCGTATGGTAAAATAGACGGTAAAGCGCTAATGAACATAGATGTTTCGACTTCTAACGCCCTGTTGATCTTTGGAATTGGTTTGATATTGGGACTTTTATTGTAAACGCATGATGCACGGTAAATACAGAGATTAGACATTAGGGATTAG
>JAVRKN010000090.1:4361-6461 GCA_031962405.1 Athalassotoga sp.
GGGGCACATGCTGGAGCCGATCACAAAACAGCAAATGGCATATGGCCTATGGCAAATAGAGATCAAGGATTAGAGATTAGACATTAGACATTAGGGATTAGAGATTAGGGATTAGACATTAGCGATTAGTGGGCGGTAAGTTGGCGAAGAGTATGGAATGATTTTTGATTGCGCAAAATTTTTTACTGGAGGTGCTTTATGTCCAAAAGGGTTATAGTTGTGGGAGGCGGATTCGCCGGAGTTGAGTTTGTTCAGGCATTGTCTAAAAAAGTTTCTTCAAAAGATGTTGAGATCATGCTCTTTGAGAAAGAAGGATATCAAACCTTTAGAACCGAAATACACAAATTTGCCTGTGAAAGAATAACGCAAGATGCCATAAAGATACCTCTTGAGAAAATACTTCCACCATCTGTAAAACTTGAAAAATCCGCAATTGAAAAGGTTGATCTTGCAAATAAAAAGGTTTTCAGCAATGGCAAAAGTTTTGATTATGATTTTCTTGTAATCGCCGCTGGAAGTGATCCTAATTTCTTTGGAATACCTGGCATGAAGGAGAATGCCTTATCCTTTTGGACTCTCGGAGATGCTCAAAAGATAAATGCCCGCGTGAAAAAGATCTTTGAAGACGTCAAAAATGTCAAAGATCCAAGTGAAAGGCAAAAAATGCTTACCTTCGTCGTCGGTGGCGGAGGCTTTACCGGCGTTGAATTGATGGGTGAGTTGATGGAGTGGGTTGATAAACTGTCCAAAATCAACGGTATAGACAGAAGATCGGTTAAACTGATGATAGTCGAAGCCTTACCAAGGATTTTACCAAATATAGAAAAAACGGATGTTGTTGATAAAGCCATAAAATACATGAACGAACATGGAGTTGAGGTAAAGACTAATTCGATGATAGTTAACGTTTCCCCAGATGGAGTAACACTTAAGTCTGGTGAAGTAATACCGACGAAAACTTTTATTTGGTCTGGAGGAGTCCAAGCCAATGCCTTTACGAGCCTTCTCGATTTAAAAAAAGGAAAAGGTGGAAGGATAGAGGTTAACGAATACATGGAAACATCTGATCCAAATGTTTATGCCATAGGAGATGTGGCTTCCTACATTGACAAATCAAACAAGCCTATGCCTGGCCTTGTTGAATCTGCCATGCAATCCGCGCAAATAGCGGCACATAACGTCGCTGCCGCCATAAAAGGTCGAGAAAAGAAAGCGATTGACTTGAATTTGCACGGAAATATAGTCTATGTTGGTAAAAGGTATGGAATCGCGAACATAAAATCTCTCGGTACTTTTGCCGGATATAGGGCTATAATCATAAAGCACCTCGTGAACATGCAGCATATGTTCCATGTAGGAGGGCTTGGCCTTGTCATCAAATATCTTAAGGATCAGGTATTTTGAATTTATGGTATGATCTTTCCGTCTAAGGGAGGCAAAGGATGAGAAAAAGAATAATTTTTCCTATGATTTTTGTATTTGTCATTTTTGCTTCGATTGCTTTTTCTGATTCAACGACCCAAAGTGCCACTTTTATGAACGTTCTTAGCGGAAAGATAATAGTGCTTGATCCAGGTCACGGAGGCGAAGATACAGGCGCAATAGGTCCAACAGGCTTACTGGAAAAAACTATAAATCTTGAAGTTGCACTTGATCTCGCCAGTATTCTAAAAGCCCAGGGTGCAAGTGTCTATCTTACGCGAGCAACGGATGTTTATGTTTCACTTCGAGCAAGAATAGCACTTGCAAACAATCTCCATGCTGATCTTTTTTTGTGCATGCATCACAATTCGATAGAAGGTGCTCCCGATATAGACAGACCACAGGCATTTTACTGGAGTACGACGGATAATTCTGAACTTGCCGCGAAGATTTTTCTTGAAGCCTTTGAAAATTTTACCGGTGTTCAGGGCGATCTTATTCAGGAAGAATATTATGTGCTTCGATATGCAGAAGTTCCCGCAGTTTTGATAGAACCTTTTTTTATGTCAAACCCTGCGAGAGAGAAATGGCTTGAAAATCCGATCAACATATGGAAAGAAGCCCTTGTTTACGATAATGGCATTTTGAAATATTTTAAAACGATACAGTAAGCCTTTG
>JAVRKN010000091.1:0-6421 GCA_031962405.1 Athalassotoga sp.
TACATAAACTTTAAATTCAGATAAAACTGGGATAAAAATTTGATCCTAAAATGAAGTCAAACAAAACAAAGGAGGGGTTTCAAAATGAAAAAGATGCTTTTTACACTTTTGATTTTCGTGTTTTCTCTTTCGGCTTTCGCATCAACTAAGATCGTGATCGTCGGCTCGACGACCGTGCTACCAATAGCTCAACAGTGGGCTCAATCTTACATGCAGATGAATCCAGATGTCAGCATTTCCGTTGTTGGAAATGGATCCGGAAATGGAATTAAAGCCATTTTAGATGGGATTGCCGATATTGCCGATTCATCAAGATGGATGAGCGATTCAGAGATAAACTCTGCGATTTCAAAGGGCTTTTTCCCATTTCCAATAGTGGTCTCCTACGATGCGATAGCACCCGTAGTCAATTCATCTAATCCCGTGAAAAATCTTTCTTTAGACCAATTAAGGGATATCTATGCTGGAAAGATAACGAATTGGTCTCAAGTTGGTGGGCCTGATATGTCAATTGTCGTCGTCTCGCGAGACAACAGTTCAGGTACCTTTGAAGTATGGAATGAAAAGGTTATGAGAGGTGCGCTTGTGAAATCGGGTGCTCTCACCGTTGCTTCAAATGCAGAAGTTGTAAATGCGGTTGCGAACAACAAGAAAGCGATAGGATACGTTGGACTCGGATATCTTGAAAGCAGCCCCAGCATAAGCGAGGTCGCGATAAGTGGAATGAAAGCAAGCATCGATGCGGCAAGATCTGGCACTTATCCTTTGGCAAGGCCTCTTTTCATGATAACAAGGGGAATACCTTCTGGTGAGATCTCAAAGTTCATAAATTTTGGTCTCTCTCCTCTTGGACAGATGATAGTTCAAAAAGTTGGCTTTGTTCCCATATATGAGGTGAAATAGAGAATTTATGAAATCGATTTTCCGTCGCCTTCCCGATCGCCTTTTAGCAATGCCCGGGTGGATTTCGATCGCCATCATCATGGCGATCTCTTTCTTTCTATTTTACAACTGGATCCCACTTTTTAAAAGTACATCTCCCTTTGGATTTTTCTTTGGTACTTTATGGTATCCAACGGCCGTACCGCCTCTTTACGGTATATTACCGCTTATCGACGCAACGTTATGGATATCCACATTGGCCGTAATGATAACATTTCCTTTTTCTTTTGTGCTGGCCATCTTTATCTCTTACGTTCTTCCAAAAAAATTGCGTTACACCGTCAAGAACATTTTGGAGATATTTTCAAGCATTCCATCTGTTGTTTTAGGACTTATAGGTCTTACAATCGTTGCGCCTTACTTTCAAAATGTTTTGAATATGGATACAGGTCAGAACATATTGAATTCGGCACTTATGCTTTCATTACTTACAATACCCATGCCAACGTCTATGATGGAAGATTTCATAACCTCATTTCCCGTAGACCAAATAGAAGGTGGTCGTGCACTTGGAGCAACTGAATCGGAGATTCTTTTTAAGATCGTAGTACCGGGTCTAAAAGGGCCTTTTTCATCAATAGCCATGTTATCTTTGGGAAGAATATTTGGAGAAACGATGATAGTACTCATGGTCGCAGGAAATGCCGCCATTTTCCCTTCAAGTATTTTTGATCCCGCACGTACACTTTCGGCCACAATAGCGGCAGAAATGGGTGAAACTCCAGTTGATTCTCCACATTTTTACGCACTTTTTGGAATAGGTGCGGTACTTTTTGTCATAACTTTTGTCATAAATCTCATCGGTGAGATTATAAGAATTAAGTATGAAAGGGAAATGGGCAGATCATGAATTTTAAAAAGCGCATTTTAAAAGAAAGAATAATCTTTACCATCATCTCTATTTTGGCCATCGCGATACTCATTTCGATATTCTCGATCTTTTTCATCATAGTCTCAAAAGGTATAAGGGTCATAAATTTGACATTCTTAACTTCGATAACGTCCTTTGACTTTAAGGGTATTCCAACGGGAGGGATAGGGCCGGCAATTATGGGTACCTTCATCGTGACCGCAATTGGCCTTGCCTTTTCTGTTCCAATAGGAATTCTTGCCGGCATCTACCTATCAGAGTATAAAAGTAAAGGGCATCTCTTCAACGTAATGAGAATGATGGTCTCAAATCTTGCAGGGGTACCTTCCGTCGTTCACGGCCTTTTTGGAATGGCCGTTTTCACGATCATCTTTGGATTCGGCCTTTCGATCTTGAGTGCTTCAATGACGCTTGCCATACTCGCACTTCCCATCATAATAATGACAACTGAAAACGCGATGAAAGATGTGCCAATAGATTTGAGAGAGGCTGCATACGCACTTGGAGCCAAAAGATGGCAAAGTGCCTTTTTTGTGGTCTTCCCAGTTGCCTTTTCGAAAATCATGACTGGTGTAATTCTTGCAAGTGCGCGCATTGCCGGTGAGACAGCGCCAATACTTTTTACGGGTGCGACTTTGTACCTGGCACATTACCCAACAGCGCTGAATGAACAATTCATGGCCCTACCCTACATGGTCTATGGACTTGTAACAACCAGCATGAACGTAAATGCAAGTGTGCCTTTTGCATTTGGAATTGCCTTGGTACTTGTTGTTCTAATAGTTATAATGAACATCGCGGTCATAATCGTGAGATCGAAGAGCAGGAAATCCTTGCAAGGAGGATAAAGATATGGAGGCAGAACTAAAAATAGAGGGACTTTCAGTTTACTTTGGAAAGAAAAAGATACTCGATTCTATTTCGATGGAAATACCTCCTAAATCCATAACGGCGATAATAGGACCTTCTGGATGCGGAAAGTCCACTTTTATAAGGACTATAAACAGAATGAACGATAGGTTTGAAGATTTTCACGCCGAAGGTAGTATAATTTTTAAGGGTGAAAATGTTCTTTCAAAGGATTATCCGATAGAGGAGTTAAGAAGGAAGATAGGGATGGTCTTCCAAAAGCCAAATCCCTTTCCAAAGTCCATACGCGAAAATGTCCTTTTTGGTCTTAGAATAAATGGCATTAAAGATAAGCAAAAACTTGAGGCCACTTTGAAAAGATCGCTTGAGGCTGCTTCGTTGTATGAACAGGTAAAAGACAATCTATCAATGAATGCCTATAAACTTTCAGGTGGTCAACAGCAAAGACTTTGTATGGCAAGGGCTTTGGCGGTAGAGCCTGAGATATTGCTTTTAGATGAGCCAACATCAGCGATAGATCCAATCGCCACCAAACAAATTGAAGAAGCGCTTGAGAGAATAAGTAAAGATATAACGATCGTCATAGTAACGCACAACATTCAGCAAGCCGCAAGAATAGCCGATTATATAGCCTTCTTTTACCTTGGAAAGCTCGTTGAATTCGGAGAAGCCGAAAAGATGCTAAATTCGCCTCAACAAAAACTCACCGATGAGTATCTTACCGGTATATATGGTTAGGAGGAAAAATGGAAAGCGACAATTTGAGATTATCGAATTACGAAAGGAACCTTGATCTTTTAAAGGTAAAGTTGAACGAGATGTTTAGCCTTTCGCTTGAAGCATTTGACTTATCAGTTAAATCCCTTGAAACTCTCGATGTAAAGATTGCCAACGACGTTGTTAAGGGAGATGATGAAATAGACTCTCTAAAAAGAAAGATAGAAGAAATAGTTTACGAAATTCTTTTAAGATTTCATCCGCTTGCTTCAGACCTTAGAAGGGTCATAATGGCGATGAAGATAGCAAGTGAACTTGAACGAGTCGCAGATCAAGCGGTTAACATCGCACAGGTAACACAATTTATGGAGGGAAAAACTCTGATAAAACCGTTAGTGGATATTCCAAAAATGGCTCAAATAACGAAGGAAATGCTTTACGGTGCCATGAAATCGTACTTTGAAGAAGATGTTGAACTCGCAAAAAAGATATGGCTTATGGACGATGAAGTTGATATCTTAGATCGAAAGATCGCGGATGATTTGGAAGAAATTGTGACGAAGAAATGCTCAAGAGAGGTCATAGCCCAGGCTGAAAGACTTATAATAGTGTCAAGGGCAATAGAGAGGGCTGCAGACCATTCTACAAACATATGCGAAGAGACCACTTACATGATCGTTGGCAAGGAATTGTATACCCTTTTGTGAGATGAGAAAATGAATCGAATTTTAATCGTTGAAGATGAAGAAGATATGGCTGAGATAATAGCCTATACTTTAAAAAATGGTGGGTTCGAATGTGAAATTGCACCTACCATTTCGAGCATGTGGGAAAAGATTTCATCGTCTAACCTCAACCTCATCTTGCTTGACATTGGTCTTCCAGACGGATCTGGTATAGATGCGCTCAAAACGATGAAGGCAAAAAAGATCGATTTACCCGTCATAATGCTCACGGCAAGAAGATCAGATATAGATAAAATACTTGGACTCGAACTTGGAGCAGATGATTACATAACAAAGCCATTCAACAATTACGAACTCTTGGCCCGCGTCAAAGCAGTTTTAAGGAGAATATCGCCAGAAACTCCCCAAAATAGAATCTTTAAGTATCGTGACAAAACGATAAACCTTGATGCTTATTCCGCAATAGATGAAAACGGAGAGAATATAGAATTCACAAACAAAGAATTCGAACTTTTGAAATTGTTGATATCTTATCCTGCCAAGGTTTTCACAAGAGAGGAAATTCTTGACAAGGTGTGGGGAACGGATTTTTTTGGCGAATTCAGAACGGTAGATGTGCATGTAAGCAAAATAAGAGAAAAACTTGGAGAATCAATCATAAAAACCGTAAGGGGGGTTGGATACAAACTTGGTAACATTGGAGAAGCAGAAGATGAGGATAATTGATTTTATAAGTGAAGGCATAATTCTAACGGATAGATATCTTAACATAGTGGATCATAATGAGTCAATGGTGCGGTCATTTAAAATTTCATTCCAAAAGAGTGTTAAAATAACAGACATCATTTCCTTTTCAAAGATGGATAACGCCCTTCAAAAAGCACTTGAGGGCCTTGTCTTTACAGAACAACTTCCAGTTTATTTTGGAACCACGAAGATAGAATGTAAGGTCACCACTTTCAAAGAGGATGAAATTGTGGCATGGATCTTCGAAAACGTGAACGCCGTTAAGATGCTTGAAAGTGCAAAAGCAGACTTTGTTTCTGCCGTCTCGCATGAATTCATGACGCCGCTTGGCATAATCGAAGGCTTTCTTACCATGATAGGAGATCCAAAAATCGATGAAAAGATGAAAATGGATTACATTGAAAGGGCCATGGTACAGCTCAAAAGGCTTGAAAAACTCGTAGATCAACTTTTGTCATTGAGTGAACTTGAAATGAAATCCTACGTTCCGCGCTTTTCCCTCGTCAATATTCGCCAACTAATAGATGAAGCAAAAGCAGAGATGGACTATAAAATTAAACCCAAAAATATAAATGTGATCTCTGATGTGCCTGAAAACCTTTTCGTTTCCACAGATGGAATGGCACTTTACAGGATAGTCACAAATATCCTTTCAAATGCCATAAAGTATTCATATCCAAATAACGAGGTAAAAATTTCCGCTTCAGAGGATGAAAACTCAGTCAAATTATCCGTAAAAGATAACGGTATAGGCATAAAGACCGAGGAAATCCCACGAATCTTCGAAAGATTTTATCGCGCCTCAAATTCTTCTGAGACAAATGCAAAGGGAATGGGATTAGGACTTGCCCTCGTGAAACATCTTGCCAGCATGATAAACGCAAAAATAGAAGTTGAATCGAGATACACAATAGGTTCTACCTTCACCATCGTAATTCCCAAAAATAAAGCCCAAAAATAAAGCCGTGTGTATATATAATATAGTGGATCATCACAGTGCGTCTGATTAGGACATTAGCATCTACAAATATTCTATTTGCCATAGAAGAATTTCCAAGCTTCTTCTTTTGCTTTTCTAAGATCCTCTTCTAATTGTTCTCTAATATACCCTTGTTTTCTGCATTTTTAGACAATAATTCTGAAAGTTCATCAAAGGCTACAATAGCTGCTTTCTTTAAAGAATGATTAAGATCCTTCTTTAACTTCCAGTCTTTTTATGGCTTCTTTGACAATTTCCCTTATAAGGTTTGTATAACCTACCCCGTATTTCTGGGATAAACTTTTTATCTTTGATATCTCTTTTTCGCTAAGACGAACCGATACTGTCTTTAGTTTCTCTTTTTTGGTAAACTTTAAGTCAGTCTCTTCAAGACTATCCCATATATCACCTATAGAGTGAGTATCCCAATATTCTCTCTCCTCTTTAAGATTCTTAAATTTTAGATCTTTCATCCCTTTTTATATAGCCTCCTTTCTTTAGCCTCCATATCACTTCAAATAAAGCCTCTTCTACCTCAGAAGGTTCTATATTATGTCTTGCTATATGTTTAATTGCTCCCCTAGACCATCGAATGGACGTAACTTCTTT
>JAVRKN010000092.1:0-6284 GCA_031962405.1 Athalassotoga sp.
AAAAATTGCCACCAAATGGCATAGCATTTCTTGTTGCAGGCGGTGTTCTGTACACAATCGGAACGGTTTTTTACATCCGAAGAAAGATGAAATACCATCATGCGATATGGCATCTTTTTGTGATTGGCGGAAGCGCACTGCATTTTTTTGCAATACTCTTCTACGTGCTACCGCTTGCTGAAACCTTTCGTTAATATGCTAAATCTGTTTGTTTGAGATCCACAAGCCTTCCTTGAAAGGACAATTGTGTCATAAATTTGGCAAAATTAAGATCGTGATGTAAAATTGATTTAACTTTGACAAGGAGGGGAATATATGGCTTATTTTGCGCACATTATAAAGTCAGAAGATGGCTTTAAATATCAAACACTGGAAGAACACCTTGAAAATACAGCATACCTTGCAAAGCAATTCTCACATAAATTTGGAGCGTCACAATGGGGATATACTGCTGGACTTTGGCACGATCTGGGAAAATACTCCCATCAATTTCAAGAAAAGTTAAGAAGAATTATGGAAAATGAACCAGACATTCATGTAGATCATTCAACTTACGGTGCCAAAAGAATAGAATCGGAAAGATACGGCAAGATAATTGCTTACGCAATTGCCGGCCATCATTCAGGCCTTCCAAATGCTACAGGAGAAGATACATCTCTTCAAATACGCCTTCAAAGGGCTCTTCCTGAAGTTAACGAAAATGAAATACCACAAAAAATTTTGTCACATCCAGATTTAAAAATAGATATTTTACTTGAATGGTTTAAGGGCCTTTCAGATGATCAAAAAGCTTTTTCAGCAGCATTTTTCATTCGTATGATTTATTCATCTTTGGTGGACGCAGATTTTTTAGATACGGAAAGATTCATGGATCAACAGAAATATGCCAAAAGGGGTAATTTTAAGAAGATCGATGAATTAAGAAATATATTCGTTGATAAAATGAAAACTTTTCAAACTCAAAAGTTATCTGAAGAAAAAGAGATAAACAAGATCCGTTATGAAATTTACAAAGAGTGTGTAGATGCATCACGAAAAACGCCAGGAATTTTTTCTCTCACAGTTCCAACGGGTGGAGGTAAGACACTATCGTCCCTTGCCTTTGGGTTTGAACATGCCATCAAATATGGGCTCGAAAGGATTATATACGTGATACCTTACACAAGTATAATAGAGCAAAACGCGGATGTTTTCAGAGAATTTCTCGGAAGCGATGCCGTAATCGAACATCATTCGAATTATATCCAAAGGGATGATGATAAAGAAGATGAAGAAATCAGAGTACTGGCTTCAGAAAATTGGGATGCTCCCTTGATTGTTACCACAAATGTCCAATTTTTTGAATCACTATTTTCCAACAGAGCATCAAGGGCAAGAAAATTACATAATATTGCCAAAAGTGTTGTAATAATGGATGAAGCACAGATGATACCGGCTGATTATCTCTATCCATCAATAGAAGTCTTGAGAGAATTATCATCTCACTATGGAACAACGATAGTTTTATGTACTGCCACGCAACCTGCTTTGAACAAACGTGAAGGATTTGAAGGACTTGAAAATGTAAGAGAAATAATTTCCAATCCTGAAAAGTTGGCAAAAGATTTAAAAAGGGTACGTGAAAAGTACATAGGAGAAATAGATGATCAATCGCTTGCTAAAAGATTGGCAGACGAAAAGCAGGTACTATGTATTGTTAATAGTCGCAGAGATGCTGTTAATCTTTATAAAACACTTGAAGCAGAAAGTGATAAGATTGGTAACTATCATCTTAGTGCTTTGATGTGTCCTGTGCATCGGAGTAAAATTTTGAAAGAGATAAAAGAAAAATTGAAAAACAGCGATGTCTGTCGTGTGGTAAGTACTCAACTTGTGGAAGCAGGAGTAGATGTTGATTTTCCCGTCGTTTATCGAAGCCTTGCTGGACTTGATTCAATAGCACAGGCTGGCGGAAGATGCAACAGGGAAGGAAAATTGAATTATGGTAATCTTTTTGTTTACAAACCGTCTAAAGGCATTCCTGCCATTTCTGATTTTAGGCCAAGAGCTGAAGAAGCAGAGAGAATAATAAATAAGCACTTTGATGATTTCCTTTCTTTGAATTCTATAAATGATTTTTTTGAATCATATTATTGGAGAAGGGGAGATAGTCTTGATAATCAAGAAATAATGAGAGATCTTAAAGAAGGACTTGCGAATTTAAATTTCCCGTTTAAAAGGATCTCGGAAAAATTTCGTATAATAAAAGATGAACAAATACCCATTTTTATCCCTTATGATGAAATATCAACCAATCTGATAAATGAACTAAAATATCATGTATCGGTGGACATTTTAAGAAAGCTTCAACGCTATACAGTTCAGGTACCGGCAAGAGTCGTTCAACAGCTTCAAAGTGTTGGATATTTAGAATCATTTAATGATGGATTCTGGACATTAACCGAAATTGGTAGAAAGGAGGCATACAGCGAAAAACTTGGATTAACACTTGATACGCCTGAATATTATCAAGCAGAAACAACAATTTTGTGATGAAAGGGGGTAAGATTGTGGCTTTCGGAATTAAATTGAAGGTGTGGGGAGACTACGCATGTTTTACGAGGCCAGAAATGAAAGTTGAGCGCGTTAGCTATGACGTTATGACACCATCTGCCGCACGCGGCATACTTGAGGCTATATATTGGAAACCAGCAATAGCATGGCGAATTAGTAAAATTCACGTTTTAAAACCAATTCGTTTTACAAATGTCCGAAGGAATGAATTGAAAAGCAAAATATCCGTTGAAAACATCAAAGCCGCGATGAAGGATGCTAACTACAAACTCGAAACCTTCATAGAAGATGAACGTCAACAAAGATCGGGACTGATACTTAAAGATGTTTCCTACGTAATAGAGGCCTATTTTGAGATCACTGAAAAAGCGGGAAAAGATGATCCAACAGACGTTAAGCCAGAAAAACATCTTGAAATATTTAAAAGACGCGCATTGGATGGGCAATGCTTTACTCAACCATACCTTGGAACGAGGGAATTTTCTGCTAATTTTTCCTTGATCGAGGGAGAAATTCCTCAAACGGAACTACCAGAAGATCAAAAAAACAAAGATCTTGGTTGGATGCTGTACGATATTGATTTTCAACACAACATGGAAGCACGATTTTTCAGGGCTCAACTCAAAAATGGTGTGATTGATGTCCCGCCTTATGAGGAGGTATTCAAATGATCCTCCAAAAACTTTACCTATACTATCAAAGGTTGAATGAAAATTCTGAAATTGCCCCACCTGGATATTCCAAAGAAAAAATTCATTTTGCCCTTGTCTTAAACAAAGAAGGAGATGTCGTTCAGGTTCTTGATTTAAGAGAAAGAGACGGAAATAGAACAATTCCAAAATTTTTAATTGTTCCCGAAAGCGTTAAAAGAACAATTAAAGTTATTCCAAATTTTCTGTGGGACAATTCAAAATACGTCCTTGGAGTAGATAGGGAAAAATCTGAACGTGCCATCGAATGCTTTAATGCTTTCAAAGCTTATCACGAAAAATTTGGCGCTGATTGCACAGATGAAGGGTATAAGGCTTTACTTTTGTTTTTGAAAAAATGGAAACCTGAATATGTGGAAAACTTGGGATATAAAGACGAAATTTTAGACTCTAACATTGTTTTCAAATTTGATGATGACAAAAATCTTTTTCTGCATCAACGTCCACTTTTAAAAGAATTATGGATAAAAATAAAATCGCATGATAAGGCGGCAACAGTATTGCAGTGTCTTGTTAGCGGAGAAAAACAACCTATACCAAACATACATCCTGCTATAAAAGGGGTCAAGGGAGCGCAACCTTCAGGTGCTAATCTTGTTTCTTTCAATATAGATTCTTTTAAATCTTACGGAAAAGATCAAAACTTAAACGCTCCCATTGGAGAAGAGGCAGCATCTGCGTATACAACAGCCTTAAATCATTTGCTGAGCCCAAATAGCCGCCAAAAGATCCAAATAGGTGATGCAACAACGGTTTTCTGGACAGAGCGAGAATCTCCAATTGAAGATTTTTTTGGTCAAATGATCAATCCCGAAAATTTGTCCGAAGGTGACAACAAAAAAGTATTTGATTTTTTGAGTGCGGCACGTGATGGTAAGATGAGCAAGGAAATTGATCCTGAAGTTGGCTTTTACATACTCGGGCTTGCACCAAATTCTTCCAGACTTGTCGTCAGATTTTGGTATGCCTCAACTGTTGGCGAAATTGAAAAAAAACTGGGTGAGCATTATTCAGACATTAGAATCGCTCCAAATTTTCCGGAGGATGGACCTGAATACCCAGGAATATGGCAACTTTTAAAAGAAACGGCAGTGCTTGGCAAAATAGAAAACATAAATCCCAACCTTTCTAGTGCTTTTATGAGAGCCATTCTGACAGGAGACTATTATCCTTACGAGATTTTAAGTGAAACTTTGGGAAGAATTCGAGCAGATAGGAATGTAAACTATTACCGTGCCAGTTTAATAAAGGGCTACCTTTCGAGAAAGTACAGAAAGAGAAATTTAAAATGGGAGGTTAATATGAGTTTGAACACTGAATTGAAAGATCCGGGTTACCTTTTGGGACGCCTCTTTGCGGTTGTTGAAAAAGTTCAGGAAGAGGCAAGTTCAAACACATCAATCAAAGATCGATATTTTTCTTCGGCATCTGCAACTCCGCGTGCTGTTTTTCCACAGTTGATGAAATTGTCACAATATCATTTTGCCAAACTCGAAGGTGGGAGGAAAACGAATGTAGAAAAACTTGTTCAAGAAATAATAAATGACATAAACACTTTCCCTGCGCATCTTACCATGGAAGAGCAAGGAATGTTCATCTTAGGTTACTACCAGCAAAGAAAAGACCTTTTCACATCTAAGAAAGAAAACTCAAAGGAGGGAATGAGCAATGACAAATCAAATTCAGAATCGATATGAATTTGTCTACTTGTTTGATGTTGAGAATGGTAATCCGAACGGCGATCCAGATGCTGGAAATATGCCGCGCATTGATCCTGAAACGAATTTTGGAATAGTTACAGATGTCTGCTTGAAAAGAAAAGTAAGAAATTACGTTGATATCAAATTCAAAAACGAATCTCCTAACAGAATCTATATTCGAGAAAAATCTGTCCTTAACAAAACTCATGAAGAGGCATATCAGGCAAATAATATCCCATTGTCAGACAACGGTGACAAAAAAGAAAAGAAAAGAAAGGGTTCAGAAGATGAGGTTGAAACGGTTAGAAAATGGATGTGTGCTAATTTTTTTGATGTTCGAACCTTTGGTGCTGTTATGACAACGAAAATAAACTGTGGACAAGTAAGAGGGCCTGTACAGATCAATTTTGGAAGAAGTATTGAGCCGATCCTTCCTCTTGAAATAAGCATTACACGTATGGCTGTAACCACCGAAGACGAGGCTGAAAAGCAACAGGGAGATAATCGAACGATGGGTCGCAAACACATTATTCCTTATGCGCTTTACAGAACAGAGGGATATGTTTCTGCATTTCTTGCGAATCAAACAGGTTTTAGCGAAGATGATCTAAATCTTTTCTGGGAAGCCTTGCTTAATATGTTTGACCATGATCATTCAGCCGCTCGAGGAAAGATGAACGCCAGGAAATTGATCGTATTCAAACACAAAACTGCTCTGGGTAATGCTCCAGCGTATAAATTATTTGACGCTATAAAAATTGACAGAAAAGAAAATAAATACGATCTACCTCCAAGAAAATTTGAAGATTACGAAATAAAAATTGTCAAAGACAATATACCAGATGGTATTGAAGTAATAGAGATGCTCTAAAAATGTACGAAGAATCAGAACTAATACCAATTTCTGCATTGCAGCATTTTGCCTTTTGCCCCCGGCAATGCGCTTTGATCTTTCTCGAAGGTATTTGGAAAGATAATTCTCTCACGATGCAGGGAACAAACCTGCATCGGAGAGCTCATACCTCAGGGTTGGAATCAAGGCCAAATATACACAGAATGTTTAATATGCCTCTTCGATCTCTGAGATTGGGGCTTATAGGAATATCAGATGTTGTAATGAAGGACAGAAGCGGAAGTTATATTCCATTAGAATACAAGCACGGTAGGCCAAAGATGAAAGAAATGGATACAATTCAACTATGTGCTCAAGCTCTGTGCTTAGAAGAAATGATGGGCAAAATCATAGATAAAGGATACATCTTCTATTTTGGAACACGAAAACGAATTGAAGTAATATTTGATGAAAAATTAAGAGATCAAA
>JAVRKN010000093.1:0-6165 GCA_031962405.1 Athalassotoga sp.
CATATGGCAAGAATATAAAGGAGGTTGATTCATGAAGAAAATTATCGTGTTTTTGGTTTTGTCCCTTGCAACTTTAAGCGTTTTTGCTTATTCTTTGAACGATATTTTACTTAACAACTTCAACACCGTTATGACTCTATCAAAGTATGAGCAAAAAGATGCAATAATAATTTTTTCAGATCCAACTTGTTTTTATTGCAACAAACTGAAAAGCGACACACTTTCAAATATCGATGTTCAGCGCATACTTTCAAATAATTTCGTGATCGGCGAGATTTACAACACAAATGACACCGCTAATTTCGAGGGAAATACTTACACTTACGCACAACTCTTCCAAGGATTCGGAATTAAAGGGACTCCTACACTTTTCTTTTTCACACCATCTGGGACCCCAATAACTTATTTACCTGGTTATCTTGGACCTACCGACTTCGTAAAAGTACTTCAATACATTGCGCTTGGAGATTACGCTAAAAACATCGATTTTAACACATTTTCAAAGGGAAACAACAATTTCATGGGAACTCCTTCTGTAATTGAGTTGACGAGATCTCAGGCTGACTACATACTCAAAAATGATCCCATGTCAAGGGAAATAAACTCTTACCCGCCAAAGAATGCCGATCTTTTCTTGAAGTATATCGTCTCTGGACAAGATGCCATTTCAATAGCAAATCAGATGCTTAAGAATGGATTTTACAACATCTATGTTGTAGATGGTAAATGATAGGGTACTTAAAACCTGACGTAAACGAACTTAAGGTCAAAGAACTTAGACTTTACAATGCCTATTATTGCGGCATATGCACAGGTTTATCAAAGAAATACGGACCAATTGCGCGTTTGCTCTTAAGTTATGATTCGACTTTTTTCGTCATTTTAAGCGATGCCTTATCTGGAACCCAATACCAATTTGGTAAGGCGAGGTGTCCCTTGCCTCCTTTTCAAAAGAAAAACATCGTTAAAAGCGAAGATTTGAAATTTGGAATGGAAATTTCTAAGTTTTTTTCAGATTTAAAGATAGATGATCTTAAAAGAGATTCAAGGGGATTCGTACACATACTTTCTCTTTTCCTTTTTCATTTCAAATCGAATGACGAATTTAGAAAGATTTGTAAGCCCTACACGGATAGAATTTTATTTGCAGAGATTTCAGAAGAATCGAATCCCGAAGAAGTTGCCGATCTTTTTGGTAGATTTTCTGAGGTCATGGCAAATTCCATTCCAAATCTTAAAAGGGCCTCTACCATGATATATCTTATGGGAAAATGGATATACCTCATAGATGCACTTGATGATCTTGAGAAAGATTCCCAGAAGAGGAATTACAATCCTTTTCTCGTAAAGTATGGATATGACTTTGACACTCCAGATTTTTTTGTTAAAATAAGAGAGGAAGAAAAATATCCAATCAATTTTTTGGTGTTCAGGATACAAGAAGAATACGAAAAACTCAAAATTAGTCCATCCATTAACAGAAATTTGGTTGAAAATGTGATTTTTCATGGACTTCCTGGAACATCCACAAAAATTCTTGACAAAAGGATGATGAAGAAGTGAAAGATCCATACGAAGTACTCGGTGTTAGCAGAAATGCAACTAAAGAAGAAATAAGAGACGCATACAGAGAACTCATAAAGAAGTATCATCCAGACAAATTCAGGGATAACCCTGATATGAAAGCACTTGCCGAAGAGAAGATAAAAGAGGTAAATGAGGCTTACAAGTATCTTTTGGATAATTTTGATAAACCTTCTGACACCTCAGATGTTTCAAATGAAGATCAAAATATTTTTCAACAAGCAAGGCAGAAAATAGACGCGGGAGACTACTACGGTGCTGAGGATTTGCTTGTTAAAGTTTCAGACAAATCAAATCCAGAATGGTACTTTTTAAGTGGGTTGATATATTTCAGGCAAGGATGGTACGATAAAGCCGAAAATTATCTAAAATATGCTCATGAAGCAAGACCTGATAACAAAGAATACGAGAACGTCTACAAAGAATTTTTGAGGGCTTCAAGGAGAAATTACGATCCAACGATGGCAGGTCCGGCTCAAGGTGGAGGCATGAGCGATGAGGCTGGCGCATGTCTAAGTTGTTGTGCTGCCCTTGCATGCACGGATATATGCTGTCACTGCATGGGAGGAATTTAATTTGAAGGCAAGAAACATAGCCTTCGGATCGATTTATTCTGCCCTTTCAATTATTCTCATCTTGTCTTCTGCAATATTCGGTGATGACCTTTTTCTCTTGATCTTTGCTTCCCTTCCGCTTGTTGCGCTAACAGATCAATTCGGAAAGCGGGTTGGATTGGTTTCTTACACCGTGATTTCAGTTGTGACTTTTTTGATCTTTCCGCTTAGAATATCGACTATGATCTTCATAATGCTTTTTGGTCCTTACGCTTTTTTGAGAGATCTTTTCAAAAGCAAAAGGGTTTTAAATGTGATATTTCATCTTTTTTTGCTCTTCGGTCTTGCATTTTTCTCCTATTTTGTCATAACTTATCTTTTAAAGTTGAACTTAAAGTACACCGTGCCCCTTGCAATTTTGAGCCTCTTTGTGCTTGTACTTTACGAGAGATTTGTCGAATATTTTATAAGATGGTACAAAAAAATCGCCTTAAGGCAAAGGTGGATGTGAATGCCTTACGATTCTTTTTTAGTTTCAAAGATCGTAAAAGAGATAGAAACGCCAGTCTATCTTACTGGGATATACGATGCCACGAAGCATTCTCTTGTGCTTTCTTTGGGCAAAAAAGACCTTATGATGGATGTTGGTGGATGGCCAAATTTAAGGTTCACAAAGATTTTTGTTGAAAAAGACGTGAATCCATCGACCTTCGTTGCCCTCATGAGGGCAAAATTGAAGGGGGCGATCCTTTCGAAGGTAGAACAGATAGATTTTGACAGAATAGTAAAATTTGAGTTTGAAGTTACAAACCTCATAGGTGAAAAAGAGATCTTTGAACTTTACCATGAAGTTATGGGAAGTTTTGGAAATATCATCCTTGTAAAAGATGGAAAGGTTGTTTCTGCTTTCAAGAATGTTTCGTCCACCAAAAGAACGATTTTTCCGGGATCCAATTATGTTTTGCCGGTAGAAGATAGAATAGAGCCATGGAAGGTCGATGAAAAAGTCTTTCTAAATGCTTCTGGACGTCTCGATCAATTCCTCGTGTCAAAGATAAGGGGATTTTCAAAAAAAACTGCCCTTGAAGTGGCAAAACTTGCAAATTTGAGTTTCGACACGGAAATAGCCTCTCTGAAGATTGAAGAAATAGAAAGCATTGTCAATTTGATAAAAAGTATGGTTGAAGATATCGAGAATGGGCAGGCTTATCTTTCCTTTGAAAAAGATCTTCCAAAAGATGTTTATGGTTTCAAGCCATACGGTGAATTTGAAACCTTTGAAAGTGCTTCTGAAGCGATAGAAAAATTGCTTTCTGGCTCGAAGGAAGAATCGCCCATTTTGAAAAAAGAAAGGCTTTTAAAAAGCGTTAAGAATCTTCTGGATAAAAATGAGGAGATATTAAGAAAAGTAAAACAAGAATTGGAAGAATCCGAGAATGCCGAAGAATTCAGAAAATATGGTGAACTTTTGATGGCACATTTGCATGAACTTCCAAAAAAATCTGAAAGAGTCGAAGTTTTAGATTGGGAAACAAACAAACCGGTAGTCGTAAATCTCGATCCAAGAATTGATGTGTCGAAAAATGCCCAGCATTTCTTTTCAATTTACGCCCGCCTTAAGAACAAACGTGAAGGCATTGTAAAAAGATCAGAGATAATTCAAAAAAGAATATCTTACTTTCAAGAGATCATGTATGAAATAGAAAGTGCCTCAGAAAATGCTGAACTCGATGATATAGAAAGGGAACTTTCGATCTTCAAATACATACCTGCCAAAAAGAGGCAAAAGGCCCAAAAAGAGTCGAAGCCAATGGAATACGAGGTAAAGAATTTCAAGATCATAGTTGGCAAAAATAACATTCAAAACGATAGAATAACCAAAGCGGCATCTCCAGATGATCTGTGGTTTCATGCAAGAGAAGTACCAGGCTCTCACGTCATTCTCGTAACAGGCAAAAGGGAACCACCTCAGGATGTCATAGAATTTGCGGCATCCCTTGCGGCTGGCCATTCAAAGTATCGTAACGATCTATGGGCAAGCGTAGATTACACTTACGTCAAATACGTCTCAAAACCAAAGGGCGCAAAGCCAGGTTTTGTAATTTATAAAAATTTCAAGACTTTGCGAGTCAAGCCACGTTTAATTTAACTTTTCGAGAAAATCGACGTACTTTTTGACAATTTCTTCTCTGAGGTAATTTTTAACGACGTATGCTTTTCCCTCAGAGGCATTTTTTTGGTAAAAGTCGTAATTGTCTTTTATCTTTTTTATCGCATCGATGATCTCTTCAACATTTTCCCTATGGACTCTTATGCCTGACTTGGATTTGTCAAAAATATCGGCCGAAAGCCCATCGAGCCCGTATACAACAGGGCGATTTGCCACGGCATACTCGAAAGTCTTCGAAGGAAGTGAGTCGGCAAAAAGTTCGCTCTTGGCAAGGTGAATAAACAGCACATCGCTTGCAGAATAATAAATTGGCACGCGATCTCTTGGAACTGGTGGAACAAAATGGATGTTGTCAACGCCCTTCGATAAAGCCATCAACCTTTCTTTGTCAGATCCATCTCCTACTATCATGAAGTGTATGTCTTTTAAAGACTTTGCAGCCTCAACAAGGACAGAAAGATTTTGACCAAGTCCAACGTTGCCGATATAGGAGACAAGAAATGCATCTTTGTCAATTGAAAGTGATTGCCTTGCGACATCCTTTTTCTCACTCCATTCCGTTATATCTTTTAAGATGTATCCATCAAGGCCATTGGAAAATGTGATGAGTTTCGCGCGATCGATGCCCTTTGACGATATCTTGTCATTCATGAAAGGCAAAACGGTGACTATTCTATCTGCGGTTTTGTACATTTTCTTTTCGTAATGTCTCATTATCTTTATGACGGGATTTGATTCTTTAGCCTTTCCAAGTTCCACGATTGTGTCCGGCCAGAGATCTCTTACTTCTAAAATGAGTTTCTTTACCCTTTTTTTAAGAGAAATACCGGCAATGCCTATGAGAAATGGAGGACTTGATGCTATCGCAACGTCAAAATGATTTTCATTGCACACTTTCTTAGCCTTTCTTTTCATCTTAAGATAAAAATCTACCTGTCTCCATATTTGGGCAAGTGCAGAATCATTTCCAGTCTTAACCGTTATCTTTATGATTTTTTCTTTTCCAGAAAGTTCATCTGGAGCCTTGAAGGAAGAATAACGGTTAGGCGTTGCGGTCAAAACCATTACCTCGTGATTTCTTTTGATCAGTTCATCTGAAAGGGCTTTAAGTCTAAAAGCCGACGCCCCAAGATCTGGCGGGTAATGTTGTGTAATTATTAAAACCTTCATGAGGATCTCCTTTTTGGGATTTTTTACACATAAAAATATCACTTCAACTTCAAAATTCGAATATCCATTCATAACTTACTGCTCCAGCATGTGCCCCGTCGAAATCTGGTCCTCACTTCGTTGCGGAGGATTTCTCTGGGGCATCATGCTCTCCGCTGTAAGATTCGAAGTCTAAAAAAATTTGGTATACTTCAAATTCAAAAGTTAAATCAATATATATGATATCATAAGAATTGAAAATGTACAATTGACAGACAAAAAACAGCACATGGCGTATGGCAAATACAGTGATGCGTAACGCGTGACGAGTGATCGGCAAAAACAGCATATAGCCTATGGCGTATAGCATATAGCAAAGACAGGGAATAGAGATTATAGGGATTAGTGAGCGGTACTTGGCGGAGGGCAGGATGCCCTCGAGATGGCCTCCGCAGCGTTAGCGAGGACCAGACATCGAGAGGGTGCCTGCCGGAGCCCATAAAAATGGCATATGGCGTATGGCATATAGCGAATGGTGTAAGGCGGAGGACATGATGCCCGTGAGGAAGCCTCCACAGCGTTAGCGAGGACCAGCTTCCGAATGGGCACATGTCGGAGCCGATGAAATAGCATATGGCATATAGCGTATGGCCTATGGCAAATACAGGGATTAGGGATTAGAGATTAGTGAGCGGCAAGTTGCGGTAC
>JAVRKN010000094.1:0-5992 GCA_031962405.1 Athalassotoga sp.
TTTGTATGGGCTTCGGCATTTGAAAAAGGCTTAGTATATAACGCTTACAGTGCCATTTCCATAATTTGAAACGTATATCTTATCCTGCGAACCTATTGAAATTCCAAAGGGCTCTGATCCAACGGATAACTTTCTTATTATCGAATATGTTTTAGCATCCATGAAGATCAAGGAATTGTTGTTTGCGTCAGCAACGTAAATGGCGTTCACAGACGGATCAAAGGCTATACCATCTGCACCCTTGGCGATGTTTATCGTTCCAACCACACCAGATCCATCTATTATGCTCATGCTTCCGTCAGCCACGTTGAGGACATAAAGCATATCATTTTTCGAATTTACGGCCATGGCAGCCGGATTAAGGCCAACATTTAAAGTTTTGATCACCATGCCAGTTGATCCATTCAAAACGCTTATCGTGTTGCTTCCTGAATTGGCAACGTAAACTGTGTTTGTATTTTGATCAACGACAACGTCAGAGGGGCTTAGACCGACATTTACAGTCTCCAAAACACTGTCTGTTTTTCCATCTATGACACTTACGGTGTTATCAAAATTGTTCGCGACGTATATCCTGTCAACCTTTTCATCGACGGCTATTCCCAATGGTTCATTGCCGACTTTTATGTTCGATACAACTTTATCCGTTTTTTCATCGATAACGGTAACGGTGTTTCCACCAAAATTTGTGACGTATATCTTTCCGTTGGCTTTATCAAGGACAATTCCCCACGGAGTCATTCCAACGTTTATTTTGGATAAAATGCTGTAATTGTTAAGATCAAAAACAACAACAGAATTTTCTCCAGAAAGTGTCACGTATCCCTTGCCATTTTGTGGATCTGTTAAGATCTCTCTCGGTTTTTGACCAACGGCAAAGACCGTGATCACGCTTTGCTGAATTCCAAAAAAATTGACGTTGCTTCGTCCCCCATCGAGGGTAACGGGCGGTGTGAATTTCCATCCAGCCATGACAACGCTGACTGTAACTTTGCCCTTTAGATCATTTTTTATCCAATAGCCTTGAGCATTCGTGTAAACTGGGGAATAACCACCGCTGAAAAGCACTTCTGCATTTTCTATCGGTTGTCCATCAAAGTTCATGACCTCTCCCGAAATTGAGTAAGTTTGCATGTAAAACCATCCCAAGATCAATCCTGCGATGATGGACAACCCTACCAAAACATATATCAAAAGATCATTCACAATTCATTTCCTCCAAAAAGGCGATCCCTGCGGGGATCACCTCAACAAAACTTTGAAGCCGTTTTGTATATCTCAACGAATTCATCCAATTTAAGAGAGGCTCCTCCTATAAGTCCTCCATCCACATCCGGAAGTAGGAAAAGTTCTTGACAATTCTCTTTGTTCATACTTCCACCGTAAAGGCAGGATATCTTCTCAGCCACTTCTTTGGAATACATTTCTCCGAGTTTTTCACGCACGTAAGCCATAGCCTCTTGTGCCTGATAAGGTTGAGCCACAACTCCCGTTCCTATGGCCCAAACTGGCTCGTAAGCTATCACAAGTTTATCGGCATCTTTGATCTCAACCCCATCGAGATCTTTGACTAATTGATCTTTTAAAACATCAAAGGTTTTACCGCTCTTTCTCTCCTCGAGAGTTTCGCCGATGCACAGGATAACGGTCATTCCTTCTAAAAATGCGGCCTTAACTTTTTCATTTATGAATTTGTCTGTTTCTCCGAAGATATGCCTTCTTTCGGAGTGACCTATTATAACATGATCGATGCCCATGTCTTTAAGCATGGGAAGACTTACCTCGCCCGTGAAAGCGCCAGATTTTTGAGAGTGTGCATTTTGGGCACCAACCACAAATTGAGAGCCTGTAAAAATTTCTTTAACAACGGAAAGAGACACAAAAGATGGAAAGACCCATGCTTTTGTGTCTCCAACGAATTTTAAATTCTTAAGCAGTTCTCTCGCGAAAACACGTGCCTCAGAAGGCACCTTGTTCATCTTCCAGTTACCAGCGACTATCAGTGGACGTTTTTTTTTGCGTCTGAAATAGAAGCTATGCCTGGCAATTCTTTTCCTTCCAAAAATTCGAGAGATGCTCCTCCACCCGTCGAAACGTGAGAAACTTTTTCTGAAAGGCCAAATTTGTCCATTGCCGAAGCGCTGTCTCCACCGCCAACGACAGTCGTTGCATTCTTCATGCCAGCAAGTGTCTCGGCTATGGCTCTTGTACCGGCGGCAAAATCGTCTATCTCAAAAACGCCCATAGGACCATTCCAAACGACCGTTTTCGCACCACTCAACTTTGATTTAAAAAGTTCCACCGTTTTAGGCCCTATATCGAGACCCATCCAGCCATCTGGAATTCCATTTGACAGATCGACAGTTTTCTTTTCAGCGCCTGCTTTTAACTCTTTGGCACACACTGCATCAACAGGAAGGACGAAATCGATCTTCGATTTCTTTGCATTTGAAAGGATTTCTTTTGCGATGTCGATTTTATCGTCTTCACATTTTGAAGCGCCAATTTTGTAACCTTGAGCCTTTAAAAAGGTGAACATCATGGCTCCACCGATCAAAATTTTATCTGCTTTTTTAATAAGATTGTTTATGACGCCTATCTTGTCAGATACTTTGGCTCCTCCAAGTATGACAACGTAAGGTTTGTCTGGAGAATATGTGACCTTCGAAAGCATGTTTATTTCCTTCTCCATCAAAAAGCCAGCAACAGATGGAAGATACTGCGCAACGCCAACATTCGAAGCGTGAGCCCTGTGAGCCGTACCAAAAGCATCGTTAACATGGATGTCGCCCAATTTGGCAAAAGATTTAGAAAGTTCGGGATCGTTTTTCTCTTCTCCTGGGAAAAATCTTGTATTTTCCATCAAAACGATATCCCCTGGTTTCATTGAATTCACAAGGCCTTCGGCTCTCGGCCCTATCGTGTCATGGCAGAATATCACCTTTTTGCCAATCAATTCTTCAAGTCTTTTTGCCACAGGTTCAAGAGAAAACTCTGGATCTGGTCCTCCCTTTGGCCTGCCAAGGTGAGAAAGGAGGATAACCTTTCCTCCTTTTTCAATGACATATTGAATCGTTGGCAGTTCTGCCTTTATTCGAGTATCATCGGTTATTACGCCTTTTTCTATTGGAACGTTGAAATCTACGCGCATCAAAACGCGTTTATTTTTTAAATCAACATCCCTAACCGTTAATTTGGCCATAAAGATCACCATCAAAGGAGTTTCTGAACCATTTCTATCAAATCAACAGCCCTGTTTGTGTATCCGTATTCGTTATCGTACCATCCAAAGACATTCACGAGTTCTCCGTTAACTTTTGTCAAAAGCGAATCGTACACACACGAATGTGTTTCTCCTATTATATCGCGTGAAACTATTTCATCCGTGCAATAAAGCAAAGCCTTGCCCATTGGACCTTCAGCGGCTTTCTTGAAAGCGGCGTTGACCTCTTCAACGGTTGTTGGCCTTTTAACTATGACCTTGAGATCCGTTATAGATCCAGTCGAAACTGGAACTCTTAAGGCCATACCGTCTAATTTGCCTTTCACGGATGGAACGACAAGATGGATTGCCTTTGCCGCACCAGTCGTCGTGGGTATCGTGTTCATTGCAGCGGCCCTCGCGCGTCTGAGATCTTTATGGGGCAAATCAAGTATTCTCTGATCGTTCGTGTATCCATGAACGGTTGTCATGAATCCTTTGACTATTCCAAAATTATCTTCAAGCACCTTAACGAGCGGGGAAAGCGAGTTTGTCGTGCACGATCCCGTAGATATTACCACGTGTTCCTTCTTAAGTGCTTCATCGTTAACGTGTGGGTTTATCGTCGAATCGGCACCATCTGCTGGGGCAGAGATTATAACCTTCTCGGCACCGGCTTGAATATGAGCCATTGCCTTATCCTTGCTTGTGAATAAACCTGTTGATTCCACTGCAAGCCTTACGCCCAACTTTTTCCAAGGCAATTTTGATGGATCCTTTTCGGCAAAAACTTTTATTTCTTTTCCATCGATTATTATGGCATCATCGGTGTAAGAAACTGTACCCTTGTAAGTGCCGTAGTTCGAATCGTATTTGAAAAGGTGAGCGAGCGTTTTTGTATCTGTTATGTCATTTACGGCAACAACGTTGATGGGCCTCTTTTGTTCCAAGATAACCCTTAAAATTTGCCTGCCTATTCTTCCGAATCCGTTAATTCCAACTTTTACTTCTGACATTTTAACAACCTCCTTGATTTATTTAAAATCCTGGTATTTTTATACCGCCAGTGGCTTTTTCCATCTCTTCGTTTGAACGTTCTTTCACAAGGGTTGCGAATTCGTTAAAAGCGCTTATGAGCAGATCTTTTAGCATTTCCGAATCGGAAAGTAAATCGTTCGAAATGTTTATTTCTTTTACCTCATAATCGCAATTACCCTTTAAGGTTACAGCTCCGCCACCGACCGTCGCGCTTACCTCTATGTTTTTAAGATTTTCTTGAACTTGTGCGATTCTCCTCTGCATTTCTTGCGCTTGTTTCATTATGTTTCCCATGTTGCCAAATCCTCCGAAATTTTTAGCCATCATTCTCCTCCTTCTGGAAGAATTTTCCCGCCAAATAAACTTAACATCTTCACGATGGGCTCTTTTAACTTTTCATTCATCGAATCTATAGGAACCTTTGAATACGCAAAAACGAATCTCACATTCCTCGAACTTATATTTTTGAAATCGTCCTTTATCATCTTCTCTTTTTCCTTTAAAATTTCATTTTGCAAAAGAGAATAAGATATAACGAGTATTCTGTCTCCAAAATCCTTTATATCCGATCGAGAAAGAGAAACGTAAATGGAAAGATCCTTTTGAGCGTAAAATTGAATCAACCTTTCGAGATCATTTTCGATTTCTTTTTCAACTTTCTCAACTTGTCGAGGCTCATTTGTTAGAAATTGCACAACCTCTTCAGAAGAAACCTTTTTATGTTTTAAAGCCTCAAACGCGCTCATTATCTTAAAAAAATCAAACTGTTTTTCCTCATACCTTAAAAGTTGAATAAGATCTATGGCAAATTTTCCAATTGAAACCAAATCGTTTTCTTTTATTTTATCCGAAGAATATTCTACCACACTTTTGAGGAAACTCATGATATCTATGCCCTGACCTTTTATCGAATCAACAACGTGAATCAAGGCATCAACGTTCCCATCGAGAATCGATCCAATGTAACTTTCAACCGTTTCGATTGGGCTATTGCCAAGCACAGAAAGGGTATCCTTTAAGGTTACCTTATCGTTAGAAAACCTTGCAACTTCCTCAAGCATACTCAAGGCATCTCTCATTCCACCCGCAGCCTCTTTTGAAATGTGATCTAAGGCCTTCACTTCGTATTCGATTTTTTCTGCCTTACAAACCTCTTCGAGCTTTGAACTTATAAAATTCGGAGGTATCCTTCTGAACTCAAGCACTTGACATCTTGATATGATCGTTTCTGGAACCTTTTGAATTTCAGTCGTTGCAAGTATGAAAATCGTTTTTTCGGGTGGCTCTTCAAGTGTTTTCAAAAGTGCGTTAAAAGCCTCCCTTGTGAGCATGTGCACTTCGTCTATTATGTAGATTTTGTATTTGAGCTTTGAAGGCATGTAAAAGACTTTGTCTCTTATCGATCTTATCTCGTCTATGCCTCTATTTGACGCGGCATCCATTTCTACAACGTCAAGAGTTCTTCCACTGTCTATTTCAACACAAGAATCACATGAATTGCACGGCTCATAACCATCAATTGGATGCTCGCAATTCACGCTTTTGGCAAGAATTCTTGCAACTGAAGTTTTCCCAGTTCCGCGTGGGCCACTGAAAAGATAAGAATGTGAAATTTTCCCGCTTTTAACCGCGTTGGAAAGCAACAATTTCACGTGATCTTGCCAGAGAATCTCTCCAAACTTTTTAGGCCTGTATTTCAGGTAAAGTGTGCCCATTTGTTTCACTCTCCAATTGTAGTTTAACACAAAAAAA
>JAVRKN010000095.1:0-2496 GCA_031962405.1 Athalassotoga sp.
TTTAGTACATCATGATCTTCGGCATGGATCTTTGCAATCAATGATTTTCAATCCTTCCTTGCACATCGGGCAAACATCGGGGGAATAAATCTTTGCAGGAATATTGACAACGTAATTTACAGAGAATCCATCTATTTTCTCGATTTGACCTATTTTCACTATTGAGAAAATAGCCGTAATCTCGCTTCCAAAATCTTTAAGAGTAAGTAATGCTTTGTGAACTAACTTTTCGTCGTATATCAAGTCCTGCACTATAATGATATTTTTGAACATCGTTGGATCAAAGCAATGGGTAAATGATAGTTCACCATTCTTGTTTTCTTCGAGGTACATAAAAGGCACATCTATGGTTCTTGCAATTTCATAACCTATTATCGTGCCATTTGATGTTAGAGACAAAATGCAATCTGGTGCAAATCTTTGCAAGCGCAAAGCCATCTCATTTCCTATTTCCTTTGTTCGCCATGTGTATTGAAGCATTCTCGCACACTCAACATAAGTGTCCGAATGCATGCCAGATTCCAAAAGAAAATGTCCATGGAGAATCGAACCAGTCTCACTCAATATATTTTTAACATCTACCATTTTCATCACCCCACATACGTTTGCCACACGCTATTCGATTTGGCTGAGTACGTTAACAATTGCTTCAAGTGCCTCGTCTGATGCCGCTTTTCTGACTTCATTCCTTGTTCCGCCGTAAATTCTCTGCCACGTCCGATTTTCAAATTTTGATGAAAATCCAAACCACACCGTTCCAAGTGGTTTATCTTTTGTTTCTCCAGTCGGACCAGCTATACCAGTTGTGGCAATGGCTATATCGGTGTTAAAGACTTTTAAAGCGCCCTTTGCCATCTCAGAGACGCATGCCTCTGAAACGGCCCCTTCTTCTTTTATCGTCTTTTCATTCACCCCAAGAATTTTTATTTTAGATTCATTTGAATAAACAACAACTCCACCCATGAAAAACTCTGAAACACCTGGAACGCTTACAATTCTATCTGAAATCATTCCACCAGTCACAGATTCAGCGATGGACAAAGTTAATTTTTTTTCTTTGAGAAGCCTGTAAACTTCTTCCTCAATTGTTTCTTCGACCTTCCCCAAAAACTTTGCGGGAAATCTTTCCAAGACTTTTTTCCTTAAATTTTCAAGTATCAAAGTAGCGTCATTTTCATCTTTACCCTTTGCAGTCAAAGAGATCTCTATCCATCCTTTTTTCAAAAAAGTTGAAATCGTTGGATTAGAAGCAAGTGCAAGATCGTGAATTCTATCCTCCACTTCAGATTCCCTAAGGCCAACGATCTTTATCACGTCATTTTTTGTGTACCCATTTCCAAATTTCTTTAGAAACTCTTCAAGCCCATTTCTTATTATGGATTTTATCTCTTCTGGAGGCCCTGGAAGCAGAATTAAGTATTTTCCATCCTTGTTTATAACGATGCCCGGTGCAACTCCGGCAGTGTTTCTAAATATAGTGGACCCCACCGGAATCGCGGCAAATGATCTTGCAATACGTTCTGGAACATTTTTCTCTACAAGATATCTGTAGAGGTCTTGATCAGTTTCAAGTGGAACAGAGGTAGCAATAGACGCTGCCTGCTTTGAAAGATCACTTCCCGTTCCACCGAGTCCTCCTGTTGACAAAACAATATCGGCTCTTGAAAGGGCCTCTTTGTAAACTTGAGCTATCCTTCCGATATTGTCTCCAACGGTTGTGTATCTGTATATATCAATTCCACACCTTGCAAGCAAATTGCAAAGGATCCTCGCGTCTTCATTACAACTTTTTCCAAGTAGAAGTTCTGTACCGGTGGAAACTATCTCAGCATTCATAGTAGACCTCGATTTTTCGCTCTGAAAAAAGCCGCTATCGTTTTTGAATCGACTATTTCATTATTCATTATCATAAGTTCGACTTCTCGAATTGTGAAATATTTTACTTCAACAAATTCGTCTTCATCCAAATGCGTTTTCCCATTCGAAATTTCGTCTGCAAAATAAAGATAGATTTTCTCATCAGAAAAGCCTGGAGTCGTGTAAATATGACCAAGTTTTTCCCATCTTTTGGCAGTTATTCCTGTTTCTTCCATGAGTTCCCGTTTTGCACAGTCCAAAGGATCTTCTCCCGCATCCAGTTTTCCAGCGGGAATCTCCCAAAGAATTTCATTTATCGGATACCTATACTGTCTTTCCAAAATTATCTTATTTTCGTTAGATTTGACAATCACGGCAGAAGCACCAGGATGCCTTACAACTTCTCTAAAAGATGTATGCCCATTTGGCAATTTCACTTCATCAACGTAAAGGCGGAGTATTTTACCTTCAAATTTTTCAGAAGAATTAATCCTTTTTTCTGATAATTCCATTTTTGCCTCCATTAATAACAAAATTCTGTCAATTTTACAATTTTCATGGTAAAATTTAGATTGGTCATCAACATCTATTTTATACTAAACCTTTTTTAAAAGTAAAATTATATGGCAAATGGCGTAT
>JAVRKN010000095.1:2596-5983 GCA_031962405.1 Athalassotoga sp.
ATTGAAATCTGAATTGGAGATGAAGATGCGTTTTAAAAATAAAATTGGATCCTTAATCCATTCAAGGCAAAACATGTCTCAAGCCATAATGTTAATAACGATCTTGACACTTACATCTAAATTAATGGGCTTTATAAGAGACATATTCATAGCATATTTCTTTGGAACAGGAAGAGTCATGGATTCTTACCTTGCATCCCAAAGTCCACTCGGACTTATAAATGGAATAATAACTGGAACGATAATATCAGCCTTCATACCACTTTTCATAAGAGTCATGAAAAATAAGGGTACACAAGAGGCAAAACAATTTTCTGCCACCATTTTTTATTCTACTACCTTGATGCTTGCTGTAGTTGTCGTGCTTGTGGCGATTTTTGCCCCTCAAGTAACGAGCCTTTTTTTCCCAGGGTTTGGAAAAGAAGATCACGATATGACCGTTAATTTCATAAGATGGATGAGTTTTGCCACGATCATAGGGGCAATGTTAAGCTTTGTCAACGGCCTTTTGCAAAGTGAGAAAAAATTTCTGGCTTATCCTTTAGTTGGCCTTAGTTTCGATTTCATAGTTATAGGAACCTTATTTGCGACAAAACATTTAGGAGCGATATCTCTTGCACTTGCTTGGACCTTGCCACCTACCTTTATTTTCATAGTGCTCGGTTTTGCCGAAAGAAAATTTCTCAATCCTTTTAACGTGAAAAGAGGCATTACGGAGACAAAAGACCTTTACAAAATGATATGGCCTTTGTTTTTCTCAAGTGCGCTTGGAATGCTTAACACCATAATAGACAGGACCTTTGCGTCCACGCTTGAAACGGGGGCGATAAGTTCTCTATCTTACGCAAATAGAATAACAAGTTCGGCCACTGGCGTGCTTGGAACCCCCGTTGCACAAGTTACCTATCCATCTGTGGCATCGCGCGCTGCGGAAAATGACATGAGAGGCCTTACTATAACCACAAAAAGGGCAATGAAATTACTTGCCTTCTTCCTTATTCCCGTTACATTTGCACTCTTTCCCTTGGCTAAACAGATCATAACCTTGATCTTTCAACGCGGCAGTTTTACCGCAGAATCAACGATGCTCACTTATCCTCCCTTGATAGCCTTTTCACTTTCGTTATTTACAGGAGCCCTTGGTTCTGTACTTGTTCAGATTTATTATTCCTTCAAAAACACGAGGACTCCAATGTTTCTTGGGATAATAGGCCTTCTCATAAACATAGGACTAAATTTTCTTTTCATAACACATTTGAAGCAAACCGGCCTCGCTCTTTCTACCTCGATTTCATCCATATATTTTGTGATAGCAATGCTTATATCTTTGAGGATAAAATTCAAAATATGGTTTTTTGATATGTGGTATTTCGTAAGAGTTTTGATATCATCCACTTTGATGTTAGGTGGCATATACATCATCATGGCAATTTTAAGGGGAAAAATAAGGGATTTCGTGGCAATTTTTGCGGGCATTGGCATTTACTTTTTCGTTTCATGGCTACTCAAGACGCTTCCAAAACATTTCTGGAAATTTTTAAAGTTCAAAAAAGCATCTGAAGAAGAAAAATTATGAAAAATTTCTCACCACCACCTCTTCTATGGCTCCTCTACCATCTTTTTTTGAATTTATCATCCTTCTTGCGTGAACTATTTTCACATCGTAGTTGGCGTAAAGATGCCTTACCAATGGAGTATTTGAATTGCTTAACATCAAAAGGCATCCCTTTTTGTCGAGCAATTTGAAACATTCTGCCAATCTAACTTGTTCTTCAGCACGAAATTCACCGGCGTAATTCGTAAAATTCGACGTTTTAGAGATGGGATGGTAAGGTGGATCGAAATAAATGAAAGTATTTGGTTTTGCGTAATCGAGCACAAGTGAAAAATCGCCAAAAATTACTGAAACATCGCTCAATACCGCGCTGACATCTCTCAGATGCTTTTCATCTAAAATTTTAGGATTTTTGTACTTTCCGAAAGGGACATTGAATTCGCCATTTTTATTAACGCGCCATAAGCCATTGTAAGCGGTTTTGTTAAGATAAAGAAACCTTGACGCACGCTCAACTGGACTCATTTTTGAAGGATCTTGAGCGCGCATCATGTAATAATATTCACTTGTATTTTTATGCTTTTTTAAATCTTTTATCAATTCTTCCACATTTGTTTTGACAACGTTGTAAAAATTGACAACATCGAAATTCAGATCGATCAAAACAGCCTTAGAAGGTAAAAGATGAAAAAACAAGGCTCCACTTCCCACAAAAGGCTCTATGTAAAGGTCAAATCTTTTTGGAAGTAAAGGTTCAAATTGCTCTAACAATTGATTTTTTCCACCTGCCCATTTAAAAGGTGGTTTTATCGCGATGTCATTCTTCATAAGGCTGCGGAAGTTTAAATCCCTTCAAAACAAGGACTTCTCTTAAAATATCAGGATAATCTGTTATTATTCCATCAACCCCCATTGAAATGAACCTTTCCATTTCAGATCTATCGTCTATCGTCCATGGAATGACAAGCATTCCATATTCATGAGCACTTTTGATCATCTTTGAGTCACATTCTTTGTAATAAGGAGAGATCACGCTCACTCCCAAACTTTTTGCCATTTTGATGGGATCATCCCCAAAATCAGAAAGTTTTAATCCGCCTGTCCACATCGTATTTCGATAATAAGAACTTTGAAGCAAGGCAACGGTCGTGATTCGAGGATCTGCCTCTTTAACAAGTCTTAAAGTTTCCCAGTTAAAAGATTGAACCATGACGGTATCTTCAAGGTTGTATCTTTTTATGAGCGGTACAAGTGCATCCACAAAAGTTTTGGCATCGTAAGTACTTCCAAATATCGGTGGAAAAACCTTTGTTTCCACATTCATCATGTAATTATTTCCAGTTTTTTCCTGCATCATTTTGACAAAAGCGAAAACTTCCTCAAGAGATGGTATCTTCTCATTTTCAATCTGCATCTGATGTGGCATTTTGTAATCAGATCTCATGATGCCAAAATCGTACTCCAAAAGTTGGGCATAAGTCATATCCTTTATTAGAGGTCTATCAGTTATGAACTGCCCATCTTTTGAAACTTTCTGAGGATTAAGAAATGGATCGTGAGAAACAACAAGTATTCCATCCTTTGTCATGGCAACATCAAGTTCTAACGTTGTGACTCCAATTTTTTCTATCGCATACCTAAAGGCTGCCATCGTGTTTTCAGGCATCAATCCACGTCCGCCTCTGTGAGCTTCGAGATCGAAACTCCATCCATTTTGAATTGGCGTAAGTCCAAAAGAAAAAGAAACAAATACCACAATTAAAATTAAAAAAGCAATCCTCTTCATCATATCCCCCTTACTCGAGTATATCAAAAATCTTTTTAATTTCGAA
>JAVRKN010000096.1:0-5908 GCA_031962405.1 Athalassotoga sp.
GCTGCGGAGGATTTCTCTGGGGCATCATGCTCTCCGCCGCATCGCTGTAAGGGCCATCTCGCGGGCATCCTGCCTTCCGCCAAGTACCACTCACTAATCCCTAATCTCTAATGTCTAATCTCTAATCCCTAATCCCTAATGTCTAATTCCTGATTTCTAAACTTCTCAAATATCCCTTTGAAAAATCTCTTCTTCCGACGGTCCATAGGAGATATAATCAACGCGCTTACCGATGTAATGCTCTATTATGGCAATAAAATCAGCAAATTCAGAACTTTTCAAATCTTTCCATCCCTTTACGTACTCCATTTTGGCCTTCACATTTTCAAGATCGTAAGGAACGATTTTTTTATCGTAGTCTATACATACACCGACTTTTTCAAGTCCATTTAGCACGTCTGCCTTTGTCATGACAAGGTGATCTACGTCTGATACCTCTGATGCGTATTTAAGTTGCGGAAGATCTATCCAACCGCACCTTCTTGGCCTTCCAGTTGTTGAACCAAATTCAAATCCTCTTTTTCTGATCTCCTCTCCTGTCTCTCCAAAGATCTCTGAAGGAAATGGGCCTGCGCCGACGCGCGTTGTGTATGCTTTGAAAACGCCCCAAATTTCGTACTTTTGGGATTTCAGACCTGATCCGTAAAGTGCAAATGAAGGTATCGTTGGGGTCGATGTCACGTATGGATAAGTCCCGTACATCGGATCAAGCATTATGCCTTGCGTCCCTTCAAACAAAATTTGGCCCTCAACCTTTGGCTCAACGACTCTGTCTTTGATCTTCTCAAATTGGTTTAAAAGTTCATCTGCAATTGATGAATTGAAATTAGAGATGGTTGTAAGCAACTCAATTTTCTCTTTTAAATGATTTTGATCGAAAAGATCGAAAAGACGTATGCCTATTCTATTTGCATCATTTGAAACGGTTGGGCCAATGCCACGTCCTGTGGTACCAACGGACTTTTTACCTTTGATTTTTTCGATAACTCCATCCTGCCATCTTTCTATGGGCGTTATCACTCTGCAATAAGGCGATATGAACAATCTTTCCTTGATGTCTTTGTATATCTTTGAAATTTCTTTTATTTCGGAATTTAAAGTCTCAAGATCGACAAGAGTACCGCGACCTATAAAGAGGAAATTTTTATCCGTGCCAGATGGAAGCAGATGGTGGACCATTTTTGTGTCACCGTGATAAACCGTGTGACCCGCATTTGGCCCTCCAGAAAATCTTACAATCCAATCGTGTGATCTGGAAAGTTTTTGAACGATCTTACCCTTTCCTTCATCTCCCCACTGCAATCCAACAACTATCGAATCCATCTCAACTTCTCCCTTCAAATCTCTTAAAGATATCATCAACATGTTTCAAATAATAAGAAAGATCAAAGGCATCGTCTAAATTCATATCTCCAACGTACAATTTAAGCGCTTCTTTTAGGCTTGGAGATTCGTTGTTCCAAACTTTCATGGAGGCTTTTTGAACAGTCAGATATGCCTCTTCTCGGCTCATACCATTCTCGATGAGTTTAAGTAAAACCCTTTCAGAAAACACAAGCCCTCCTGTCATGTATATGTTTGATCTCATCCTTTCTTCATCAACAACAAGGCCATTTATGATCTTGTTGAGTTCATCTGCCATGAAATAAACAAGAGAAGTCGCATCTGGGAAGATGACGCGCTCAACGGAAGAATGCGATATGTCCCTTTCGTGCCAGAGGGCAACGTCTTCCATTGCAGAAAGGGCATATCCTCTAATGACCCTTGAAAGTCCAGATATTCTCTCACAATTAACTGGATTTTTTTTGTGTGGCATTGCACTTGATCCTCTTTGAGTTTTTGAAAATGGCTCTTGCAATTCCCTTATTTCAGTCCTTTGGAGATTTCTTATCTCCGTTGCTATTCTCTCAAATTCACTCGCAATTATCGCGAGTGTTGCAATGTAATTTGCGTGGAGATCCCTGGGAAGGATCTGAGTCGATATTTTTGCCGGCACAAGACCGAGCTTTTCGCAGGCAAGCTTCTCAACCTCGGGAGGGACGTTGGCATAGTTGCCTACGGCACCAGATATTTTCCCAACGCCAATTCTTTTTGTCTCTGTCGTAAGTCTTTCTTTTGATCTCGATATGCCATCATGCCAATTCAACACTTTGAGGCCAAAAGTTGTGGGTTCAGCATGAACACCGTGTGTTCTTCCAATTATGGGCGTATTTTTGTATCGCATCGCAAGTGCGAAGGTTGAGTTCATAAGTTCATCTATTTTTGAAATTATCAAATTTGATGATTCAACGATTGCCATGGAAAAGGCCGTATCAACAACGTCTGAAGAGGTAAGGCCGTAATGAAAATACCTCGCTTCGTCTCCCATATTTGATGTTGCAACCTTTATGAAACTTATGACATCATGGCCAACCTGCGATTCAACGGCGGAAATTTTTTCAGCATCCACAATCGCATTTTTTCTTGCACGTTCTGAATAAGTTTTCGGTATAAGGCCGATCGTTTCATAAGATTCCATGACGGCGAGTTCTACCTTCAGCCATCTTTCATACCTTGCGCTATCAGACCACAACTCTTTCATGCATTCCGGTGTGTATCTATCTATCATCATCTCACTTCTTCCTTAAACAGTAAAATTCTATCACAATCTTTTCCTTGATTCGTAATTCGGAGATTCCTTCGTTATGAAAACATCATGAGGGTGAGATTCATTCATCCCATTTTGACTTATTTCCACGAATTGGGCTTTTTTGTGAAGATCTTCTATGCTTTTGGCACCGCAGTATCCCATTCCCGATCTCAACCCACCTACCAACTGATACAGTATTTCAGATGTCTTCCCCCTGTACGGAACCATGCCTTCTATGCCTTCTGGAACAAGTTTATCAACGGAATAATTTTCCTGAGCGTATCTATCCCCACTTCCGTATCTCATCGCTCCTATGCTTCCCATTCCACGGTAAGTTTTAAATTTTCTTCCTTCGTATATTATCGTCTCTCCCGGTGCCTCATCCGTGCCTGCAAGCAAGTTGCCTATCATAACCGTGTGAGCGCCGGCCGCTATTGCCTTTACAATGTCCCCAGAATATCTTATTCCACCGTCTGCTATTATTGGAAGGCCATACTCCGAAGATGCTTCGGCACAGTCCATGATCGCGGTCAACTGTGGTACACCAACTCCAGAGATTATCCTTGTCGTGCAAATGGAGCCAGGTCCTATTCCAACCTTGATTCCGTCTGCACCACAATTTGCAAGGTCTCTTACGCCTTGAACGGTTGCAACATTTCCGGCTATTACCTGTAAGTTGGGATATTTAGATTTTATCTTCGTCAAAGTTTCCATAACCCTTTTTGAATCGCCATGTGCCGTGTCTAAAACGATCACGTCAACATCGACATCCACAAGGGCGTTCACCCTTTCAACGGCGTCCGTAACTCCAATTGCTGCTCCAACTAAAAGCCTGCCTCTGGCATCACGAGTTGCATTTGGATGTTCGTATACGGAACGTATATCTTTTATGGTTATCAAACCTACAAGAGAGCCGTCCTTTTCTATTATGGGTAACTTTTCTATCTTGTGGGCTTGAAGGATCTTTTTGGCGTCATCCAATGTTACCGGAGGATATGCAACCACAAGTTTTTCAAAAGGCGTCATCATTTCTTTGACCTTCACACCGCTTTCCTCCTGAAACCTTATGTCCCTATTTGTTATAATTCCAACAAGTTTTTTATTTTCGACAACTGGCAATCCTCCTATTTTGTAAAAATTCATTAATTTTTCGGCCTCTTCGATACTCTCATTTGGCCCTATCACCACTGGATCTTTTATTACGCCATTTTCTGTTACCTTAACCCTCTTTACTTCCATTGCTTGCTTTGAAATTTCCATGTTCTTGTGAATGATTCCAATTCCACCCTCTCGTGCCATGGTTATAGCCATGTCGGATTCGGTAACTGTATCCATCGCGGCAGAAAGTATTGGAATGTTGATCTTCAATTCACGCGTAAGTTGAGTTTTCACATCGACTTCTCTTGGTAGTACATCGCTGTATTGCGGCACAAGCAAAAGATCGTCGAAAGTATAAGCTTTTCTGAACATACATTCACTCCCATTCTATTGTTGAAGGTGGTTTATCCGTTACGTCATACACAACGCGCCCTATTTCTGGAACCTGACCCGTTATCTTTGACGATAATTCCTTTAGAATATGATGTGGCATTTCGTGCCATGAGGCAGTCATTCCATCAACACTGTCAACGGCCCGAATGGCCAAGACGTACCCGTAAGATCGTGCGTCACCCTTGACTCCAACAGATCTAAGGGGAAGTAAAACGGCAAAAGCCTGCCAAATTTTTGAATATTCCCCACTTTCTCTTAAAACTTTTACGAGAATATCATCTGCCGCTCTTAAAATATCTGCCTTTTCGCGCGTTACCTCTCCAATGATTCTCACGGCAAGACCTGGTCCTGGAAAGGGATGCCTTTGAACAAAAGCCTCTGGAAGGCCAATTGTTTTCCCAATATCTCTCACTTCGTCCTTGAATAATTCTCTTATTGGTTCTAAAAGTTTCAACTTCATCCTCTCGGGTAGCCCTCCAACGTTGTGATGACTTTTTATCTTGGCAGATGATTTGGAAGCAACTGCAGATTCTATAACATCAGGATATATCGTGCCTTGAAGCAAAAATTTTGCATCGGATGAAAGTGCCGCTTTTTCGAAAACCTCTATAAAAGTTTCTCCCACTATTTTTCTTTTCTTTTCCGGATCTTCTACGCCCTTTAACCTCTCAAAAAACAAGTCTGAGGCATCTATCACTTTTACGTCTATGCCAATTTCCCTCAGTTTGTTTGGAACATTCATGTCTTCAACTCTAAGGAGGCCGTGATTCACAAAAATTGGAATTAAATTTTTTCCTATGGCTTTTGCGGTCAAAACAGCGGCAATTGTGGAATCTACTCCTCCAGAGAGTGCACCGATAACTTTTTCGTCTCCGACAATTGACTTGATCTCCTTTATTTTAGAATCAACAAAATTTTCCGCCGTCCACTGTGGCTGTGCCTTGCATATTTTGAAGACGAAATTTCTTAATATGGCGATTCCTTCCTCGGTGTGTGCAACCTCAGGATGAAATTGAAGTGCATACATCTTTTTACGTTCGAAAGCCGCGATGAGTTGAGATTGGCTTTGAGCCGTTTGAATGAAACCTGGCGGAAGTGTTTTAACCGTATCCCCATGGCTCATCCATGTTGTTATTTCAGATTTAATGCCTTCGAAAAGTAAAGAATCAGAAAGCGATACCTTTGTAAAACCATATTCGGCCATTTCTCCCATTTCAACCTTACCACCGAATTCTTTGGCCATGAGTTGCATTCCATAACATATTCCAAGTATTGGAAGAGATGAATTTCTAACACTTTCAGGAAGTCCTAAAGCATCTTTTGAATAAACGCTTTGAGGTCCACCAGAAAGTATAACTCCCTTTGTATTTTCATTTACGGTGGCAGTGGTGGGAAGTTCAACTCTCGAATAGACACCCATTTCCCTTATCCTTCTTGCAAGAAGTCTTGTGTACTGTGAACCGTAATCAATTATGAGTATCTCATCCATATCGATCACAGCACTTCGAGATCATCTTTAACGATGAAAAGATCTATTTTATCACCATTTCCGGCCGTTATGTCATCTCTGAATTCGATGATGACATTATCATCTTCTTGCCGATAAACGGATTTCACCTTTCCAATCCGAAGCAATTCCAACACATTTACCACCTCCAAAAAAGAAAAAATCACTCTACAAGAGTGATTTTTATATACACTAATCACCCCTGTAGTCAAGCAATTTAAGGTTGCTTGGTAGAGACTCCCGAGCCATATTCCCGGGATTATACAAGGAAACGATTATAC
>JAVRKN010000097.1:0-4633 GCA_031962405.1 Athalassotoga sp.
ACGTGATGGGTATAGGGTTGTGTGCCGTTACACTTGATGATGGAAGAACTGGGGTTTCTTACACGGACAGAAAGTCCATTCCATGGGGATGTTCGCTCTACGATGAACTTCCCAAAACTGGGGTAGACGTTGAAGAATTCATAAAACTCTTTGATTCGGCAGACGTACTTTTGAACGCGTTGGGCACATCTGCGATAAATGCTTGCGTTAACGATGGAAATTACAAAAGTGGCGATGTCATGGAGGCCGTGAATTTGAACAAAGATGATGTTATGGGCATGATAGGATATTTCGATCCCATGGTAAGTGGCATAAAGCGTCAGTTAAAAACGCTTTACATCTTTGAAAAAGAAAGAACTCTCACCACTTGGCCTCAAAAAGCGCTTTCGCCAGAAAAAATCCCGGAGGTACTGCCTGAATGCAGCGTGCTTTTGATCTCTGCCACAACTGTCATGAACAAAAGCTTTGATGACATACTGAAATACGCAAAAACTGACAGAATAATTCTTTTGGGACCTTCTACCCCCATGTTGCCTGAAGCATTTCCAGAAGTAAAAGTGTTTGGTGGTACAACGGTGAATGCTGCAGCTTTAAAAACGATAGCACACGGCGGCGGTACAAGAAATCTTTACAAAGAAAAAGTGGGAAAAAAGGTCATACTCATCAACTGAGCATGCCCTTTATTATAAACTCTGTTGCCTCTTCTTCAGTCATACCTTTTGCCATAAGAGTATCAAGTTGTCTTGAATTTATACGTCCTATTGAGGCTTCATGTGTCAATTCAGAAAGGTCATTTGTAACTTTGAGAACTGGCAACGTTGCAACGTCAACATCTGTACCTTTCGTTACTTCTGTGCACTCTATGTGTCCTTTAGAATAAGGAGCATTTCCAAAGGCTTCATTTACTATCCTCGCACGGGTTTTTTCTGTGGCGACTATTCTGCTTTTTGCTATGCCGTGGGCTTCTTTGCCGTTAAGTCCAAGGCTTTCCTTTATTGATATATCGTCATCGGCGCGACCACGCACTTTACTTTCAAGATCCGCGATAGCCCCATCTTTTAAATCCACATCCATTTTTACGACAAGTTTACCAACGCGCGTTTTCGTTAATTCAAAAGAATTCTTGTACTTTCCGTTTTCCTCGACGACGGCATGCGTATCGGAGATAACGGTAACGCCACCTTCTTCAGAGTGAAAGTGCGCATCGGCGTAAGTCATCGTGGCATTCTTTCCGATTCTGACTATGGCGGTCATCTTGTGTGTAAGTTTTGTCGACCACGGGAAAGAACAATGGGAGATGAAATTCACACTTGCGCCATCTTCGACGATGAATTCAAAATTAACCCTTTGCTCTCCTTCTTTCCCGAGAAATCCAGTGCAAAGATGAATTGGCATTTGAATTTTTTTGTCCTTTAGAATTCTTATCTTGGCCCAAACGCCAAATTCCTGTTTTCCAGCCTCTATTTCAACTCCATCCACGTTGTTTAGTCCTATAACTTTATCGCCGCTTATGATTATCGAGGCAATGCGTTTATCAAGCAGATTAGACGTGTCTCCACCGCTTTTTTCATACGCCTCTGCTAATCTTTCAAATTCTTTTGAGTAATCGGGCGCTATTCTCATATAGATTCGCTCCTTATGAGTTGAATTTCATTTGGATGCTCGCAAGCATCACACATGGATTTGTAATATTCGGCTATTTCCTCTGGCTTGCCTGCTTTCAAAACGATGCCTGAGCAAATGAGATACGAATAGTCACAATCTATGGCGATCTCTTCTCTATGGGTTATCGTGATCACCGTTACATTTCTCTCTCGAAGGTGATTTATAAAAGTGTTTATCGTATCTATCGACATCATGTCTATGCCAGAATCAGGCTCATCTAAGATCACGTATTTTGGATCGAGCATGTAGACGGAAGCAAGTTCTACTCTTTTTCTTTCTCCTCCGCTTAAAGCGGCGTCAACGTAGCGTTTGGTGTAATCTTCGTTCAATCCAACGATCTTAAGAGCCTTTTTCACATCATCAAGGCTTTTTTTGATCTTACCACCGAGCGTGAGATAATCGTAAATCTTTATTCCTTCAAACCTCACGTTTTCCTGAAAGGCTATCGTTATGCCAAGTTGTGCCCTTTGGCTTATGTTCAAATCCGTTATATCTTGGCCATCTAAGTAAATCCTTCCAGATTGCGGTTTGTATCCTTCAACTCCCATTATAACGTTGGCAATAGTCGACTTTCCTGTGCCATTGTTTCCAAGTATTGTGTAACGTTTTCCCTCTTCAAATTTCATGTTCAATTTCTTGAGAATTGGCTTTCCGCCAAGTTCAAGATAGATATCTCTTAATTCAAGCATGTTTTCACCTTCACATAACCATTCCGCCATCAACGCCTATTATCTGGCCCGTGACGTAAGATGCATCCTCTGATGCCAAAAACAATATCACATTCGCTATTTCAACTGGTTCAGCAAATCTTCCAAGCAACGTTTTGGATTTTATTTCGTCTATCTTTTCTTTTGACAGATTGGCAGTCAGCGGAGTTCTAACGTATCCTGGAGCTATTGAATTAACTCGGATGCCGTACTTCGCAAATTCCTTTGCCCATACCTTTGCGAGCACATTCACGCCCGCTTTAGACGAAGAATAAGCGCTTTGTCCGCTGCTTCCGTAAACACCAACAATGGAAGAAACGTTGACAATATTTCCGGAATTCTGCTTGACCATGTACTTTACAACGGCTCGAGTTACGTTGTAAGTGCCCTTAAGGTTCACATTTATGGTAAAATCAAAATCCTCTATGCTACTTTCAATCAAAGGCTTATCTTTAACGGCACCAGCGTTGTTGACAAGCACATCAATGTGGCCAAGTGCTTTTGCGATCTCATCAACAACTTCTCCCACTCTTTCCGCGTCTGTAACGTCCATGATGTAAGGCTTAAACCTAATACCTAAGGACTGTTTTGCCTCTTCAAGTGTTTTTTCATTTACATCGCATCCTGCAACAATGGCTCCAGATTCTATGAACTTTTTTGCCGTCGCAAATCCTATGCCAGATGCCGCGCCGGTTATGAGTACCACCTTGTCTTTGAATTTCATTTTGTTCACCTTCTTTTTAATCCATACAAATTATATCACCTATTGAAGGCGACGACAAATTGAAAAAAAAAAGAAGATTTACGAATTTTCCTACTTATTTGATTTTGCACGTCTATCCATGCTGTACTTTGTTATGAGTTTGTTGAGGTATCTGTAAGATATTCCCAATTGTTTTGCGGCCATTTGCTTGTCCCATTTTAAATTTCTTAAAACGTGGCTTACATATTCCGATTCAAACTTTGAAAAGATCTTCTCTTTAAAATCCAAAAGAGGCATTATCGTTCTGTTCTTTATTGCCGATTCGACTATGTCGTTTATAGGATTCTCTATGAATTTGTATTCATTACCATTTGAAAAATGGGGTTTAGACACATCAATGGCTTGTGCGGGCAAATCGAGTGTGTTGTTCGATACGTATCTTTTTATTATGTTTTGAAGTTCTCTTATATTCCCTGGATAATTGTATGCCATCAACTTTGCTTGTACTTCTTCTGGAAGATCGGCAAATTTGATTTCGTAATCAAGTTGCTTGAAGAAAAAATCAACAAGAAGCGGAATATCTTCCTTTCTGTTTCTCAATGGAAGCAATTCTATCACTTCTTCCGAAAGCCTGAAAAGCAGATCTCTTCTTAAAAAGTAACTTTCCCTGTTCGTTGCGGCTATGAATTTTATGTCAATTTCTCTTGCGGTTGATCCTCCAACGACGTAATATTTTCCATCTTCTATAACGTTGAGCAGTTTTGTCTGGATCTCAACGGAAAGTTCTCCAATCTCATCAAGGAAAAAGTGGCTTTTGTCTGCCTGTCCTATAAGTCCTTCTCTTGTGGCATCTGCTCCCGTGTAAGCGCCCTTGGTGTGTCCGAACAGTTCGCTTTCAAGAAGAGATTCGGGTAGCGTCGTGATGTTAAGAGAGATCATTGGCACTTTGCTCCTCATGCTTGCTTTGTGAATTGCGTTCGCAAGCAAATTTTTACCCGTTCCGGTTTCTCCAAGAATCAAAACATGAGGGTCTGAAAAGATCATGTCAAATACTTTTCTTCTTACCTCTTTTAAGTGCGAACTTTCCCCTACAAGCGAATCCAGCGCTTCTCTTATCTTCTGACCGAAATCTATACAAACCTTCTCTCCAGTTTCGTTAGGAGATTTGTAGAGATTTAAAGTACCGTAAGAAATATTTTGATGAACTTTAGACTCGTCCACTACTACTATGATCTTCGTGGAAAAAACCTTTTTTACGTTTCTTATTAAATTGTTTACCTTCGTCCTGTCTACGTTGCCGTCGCTCGAAGCGTTGATAAACAAAATTCTTTTTTGATTGTCTATGTAATTGTCGATTTTGTTTATGTCCTTGCATTCAATTATCCGATCAACTTTATTGTTTTTTTTCACAAGTTCTAATGAAGGAAAACCAACAAAGAGAAGTTCCATCTTCTCACCCCCGCAGCTTGGACTCTTTGATAAAGCTCCTTATTATAACATATTTTTCTTGTAAATTTAATCTTAAATCAAAGATTAAGAAGATGGAAAATGAATTTAT
>JAVRKN010000097.1:4733-5901 GCA_031962405.1 Athalassotoga sp.
AAATTTTTTAAAACATATTTGGCATATTCTTGCCTCGTTTTTCTGCCAATTCCTTCAAATTGTTCAAAGAATTTCCAAAGATATTTGAAAATTTATCCTCATCCCATTTAAAACTTTTAAGCAAACCGCTAACGTAATTTTTGGTGAACCACGCATTTATTTCTTTCTTCAATTCCTCAAGAGAAGTTGATTTGCTTTTATTCATGATTTCAAAGATGATGTTCGATATGAAACTCGATATGAATATGTCCTGAAAATGCTCTTCTGAATGATCGTCAGACATGTAATCGTTGATTATGTTTTTTAACTCCCTTACATTTCCTGGATAACTGTATTCAGAAAGCCTGTCCTGCATCTCAAGTGGAAGTTCTTCAAAATGGTAATCATAACCGAGACTTTTTATGAAATGATCTGTCAGTATCGGCACGTCGGATTTTCTATCCCTTAATGGGGGTATCTTAAGCACAACTTCTTTAAGGCACGCAAAGCCCTCTTTTTTTTCTGTTCTTATCGTCGAAGATATGATCCTTGCGTCCGAATTTTTACCTAAAGATTCACACACCACTTTTTTATTTTCATCTGAAATCAAGTCTAACTCTTCTATAAATAAATGCCCATCAATTGCGTTAGACAAAGCCGTTTTCATATCACCTTTATTTTCATGGCGAAATAAAACAAAAGGTCCCCCAGATCTCAAACCAGCCCCATGGACAACCTCTGCAAGCAAATGTCTTCCGCTTCCGCTTTCTCCCGTTATGAAAAAGTTGCGATCCGAAAAACACGCGTTGAATATCTTCGACTTTAAATTCATTATCTCTTTGCTTTCTCCGACGAATTTCTGTATCGAAGACCTTACCCCACTGATAAAATTTGCTATTATTTCGCTGGAATTAAAGCCTTGACCATTTATAAATGCCATTTCCCTTTCAAATTCTTTAAAGCGATTTTTATCATCCCTTACAACAACAACTCGCGTGCTCTCATCCATTGCCTCATGGAATATGGATTCAACCCGTGCCATCTCGATAGGACTGTCAGATGCCCCATTTATGAAAAGCACTTTCTCTTGAGATGTTCTTTTCAGTTGGGAAAGCGTGCTTATCTTGTGAATTTCGCTTGATCTCATCTTGATCTCTATCGAATCTTTGAAGTTAAAGCCAAAAAAATA
>JAVRKN010000098.1:0-5891 GCA_031962405.1 Athalassotoga sp.
AGGATGCCCTCGAGATGGCCTCCGCAGCGCAGCGAGGACCAGACATCGAGAGGGTGCCTGCCGGAGCCGATTATAAAACAGTGACGCGTAACGCGTGAACTGTATAGAAATGTCCAAAGGCCGAATATTTTAATCGTCGGTACAAGAATAGGAGGGAAAATCTTATGAAAGTTATTCTCATTGCAGTTATGAGTGCAAATGGTAAAATTTCACGCTCAAACGATTCTCCAATCGATTGGAATTCTAAAGTGGATCTCCAGTGGTTTAAAGATATGACAAAAAGTATCGGCGTTGTGATCATGGGAAGAAAAACTTTTGAAACCCTTAAATCTCCCCTTAAAGACAGACTCAACATCGTTATGACGAGAAATCCTATTGAATCAAGCCAAAAAAATTTAATATATACCTCGCATTCTCCAAGTGAGGTGCTCAAAATGATAAATGAATTGGGTTATACTCAAGCCGCTGTGATCGGAGGACAGGAGATATTCACGCTCTTCATCAAAGAAAAACTCGTAGACGATCTTTACATAACTCATGAAGCGATTTTAATCGATGGCATTGATTTGTTTGGACAAATTGAGATGGACATAAGGTTAAAGTTTGTGGATGTAAAGATGCTTGATTCTCAAACTTTTGTCGTGCATTATGCTATACTAAAATGATAATTTCAGAATTTTTATTTCTGAAATGATATTTTCTCTCTGCTTGAAGATTCGGAATTAAAAAAAGATTTAGTGTATAATGATTCTGATTTGAATTGAAATCGACTTAGGAAGTTTTAGTTTTGGAAGGAGGATTACGAAAATGGTAAAAAAGTTAGTGATGGTAAGCATAGTTTTGTTGCTCGTTTCTTCTGTCTTTGCTGGTGTTATGAATTACGTCCCGCAGAATGCAAATTTTGTTGTGCTTTTCCAAAATAACGGTACAAATTACGATGCTTTGAAAGGTAATGTGCCAGTTTTTTCTTTCCTTTTAAACGATCTTGGTCTTGAAAGTCTTGTTCAATCTTCTGTAAGTAATACGGCAAATTCTTTAAATCTTAAATCGTCACAAATATGGTCTGCCACTTTAAACGATTTTGTGATCTTTGGAAATGAAAATCAAAAGGATGTCGCGGTTGTAATGAAAGCAGATGCTTCCGCGCTTGTAAAGTTTTTCCAATCTTTGATAGGTGGGCAGGTTGGAAGTACTACTGTGAATGGTAAAAAGATTCAAAGTTTTACGACAAATGGAATAACATTGTATTTCTATGGTGATTCTGGATACACGATAGCATCGAACTCCACTTCCATGATAATGGATGCACTTAATGCCAATTCATCTAAAAGTTTTTCCTTCAGCGTTAACTATCCTAAAAATGCTTGGTTTGAAGCGTACTGGAATGGAAGCCTTCCAATGTCGGCCGCAACTGATGTTGTAACCCAAAAAGATGGATACGCTTACGGAATGGTGTCGAATGGCATACTTTCGATATATGGAAAAGAAAATCTTGATTACAAAGATCAAAATCTCAAGGCTCAAATAATTTCTTCAAAGCCTAATTCCACATCTCTTACGACAAATAAAGCAACGGGTGATCTTTGGATTGCAATAGATGTTCCGAATCCATCCGTTTTTTACGATGTGCTTAAACCGTACATGAAAGATGTAAAGGTAGGCTCAATAGAAGATATAGTCACGAGAGATTTTGTAGATCATTTTAACGGTAAGGCATTTCTCGATATGAGTTTACTGTCTGGAAATAACGATTTTGTTGCCACCCTTTACCTTAATAAAGATCTTTCAACTTATCTTCCTGAACTTTCAAAAGATGCTTCGGCAACCTTCACATGGCAAGGACACACCGTCTTAAGGGATGATACCGTTGAAGGAACAAAGACCGTATTTACTTACTCCATTTTCTACCCAGATAAAGTTGTTTTATCTAACATGGATCCTGATTCATCTCTTAAGTATTTAAATTCTGGCACACCTGCCTCTAACTTTGGAAATTATTCAAGTTTTGCCTCACTGATATGGAATAATTCGGCTTTAACGGCTTACGTCAATGTTGGCAGTTTCATAGAAAATGCCCTTCAATATGCCGTTAACTCTGGGATCGTAATTCAAGCAAAATCGGACAGTTCGGGAAATCTTGAATTTCAGATGCTTGTGAAGTGATAAAAATGCTGGCTCTCTCATCAATGGTTAAATCCATGAAAACTTCAACTACTTTGAAAATAGACACTCTTGCGAAAGAGATGAGGAATTCTGGTAAGGATGTTGTACTTTTCACCGCGGGAGAGCCAGATTTTCCCACGCCCGAGCCAATTAAGATGGCCGCAAAAGCGGCAATAGATTCTGATTTCACGAAATACACCAATTCAAACGGTATTCAGGAATTAAGAAATGGGATCGCTAAAAAACTTCAAAAAGACAATGGATTAACTTACACGCCAGATCAAATTGTTGTTTCCAACGGTGGAAAACAGGCACTCTTCAACGCTTTTGGCGCGATATTGGAAGTTGGAGATGAAGTGATAGTCGTAACTCCCGCGTGGGTAAGTTACGTTCCCATAATAGAGATGTGGAAGGGAAAGGCTGTCCTTTTAAAAACTTACCCAGAAGATGGATATCTTCCCAATGAAAAATCTCTTGAGCAAGCACTTTCCCAAAAAACAAAGGCGATATTGATCAATTCTCCAAATAATCCCACTGGCGCTGTCTATCCGTTAAAAACTCTTCAGATGATAAGCGATTTTGCTAAAAAATATGATCTTTACGTTGTTACGGATGAAATATACGAAAAACTTTCTTACGATCTTCCACACATTTCAATAGCGTCTTTTGAAGGAATGATGGACAGAACTATAATCGTAAATGGTTTCTCAAAGAGCCACGCTATGACGGGGTGGAGAGTTGGATATTCGGCATCTTCGCAACCTATAGCAAAAGAAATTTCAAAAATCCAATCTCATACAACTTCAAACGTGAATTCAATTGCTCAGAAGGCAGCGCTTAAGGCACTCGAGGTTGATACATCATATATGGTAAAAGAATTCAGACAAAGAAGAGATTTGATCGTTGATCTGCTTTCAAATGCTGGCTTTAAGTTTTTCAAACCACAGGGAGCGTTTTACGTAATGGTGGATATGAGAGAGTTCATATCGAAAAAAAGTACAGAAGAATTTTGCCTCGATCTCATAAAAGAGGCAGGAGTGGCAGTGATACCTGCAGATGATTTTTACGCTCCAGGTTTTGTGAGGATATCATTTTCAACATCGAAAGATGAAATCAAAAATGGAATTCAAAGAATGAGAGATTATCTTAAAAATAATTAAGAGTTGATCGATTTGGACAGAATAACAATTGGCTTTATCGCTTTTGTGATCACGATTATAGTAACGCCTATTTCGATAAGATTTGCAAAGAAGCATGGATTTGTTGATATTCCCGACAAAAGGAAGATACACAAAACTCCAATTCCAAGAATTGGAGGAATTGGGATTTTTGCTGGGATTTTAGTTGGGATCTTTGCCACGGCTTTTTTTACGAAAGATAGGTGGCAATTATGGGCACTTTTACCGATTTCGTTGATTGCTTTAATGGGTTTTGTGGATGATGTAAAGGGCCTCTCTTTTAAAATAAAATTCCTCGTCCAGATTGTGGCGTCTGTGCTTGCGGTAATTTTGGTTGGAGCAAATTTAAGCCACTTTAACAACCCCTTTGGAGGTGGCATATCTCTTGGCATCTTTGGCCCAATTCTTTCAATTCTGTGGATGGTTGGAGTCACAAATGCCATAAATCTCACAGACGGTCTCGATGGTCTAGCTGCCGGGATAAGTGCCATATCGGCCTTTACGATAGCAGTAACTTCCGCAAGGGTTAACGTTGCTGCCACGTTGGTGGCCATCTCTGTTTTTGCCTCATCAGTGGCATTTTTGAGGTACAACTTTCATCCAGCAAAAACCTTCATGGGAGACACGGGAAGTCAATTACTTGGCTTTACTTTAGCCTTGTTGGCCATAAAAGGGGCATCGCTTTCTGCTTCCACACTTTCGTTGGCAGTTCCATTGCTTGCATTGGGCGTTCCTATTTTGGATACAGTTTACGCTTTTGGAAGAAGAATACTCGGGGGTCACAATCCATTTCTTCCTGACAAAATGCACATTCATCATCAATTACTCAGTATAGGATTTTCACAAGTCACAGCCGTGCTTTTCATGTATGCCATAAGTGTGCTCTTTTCAATTATAGCCATAACTTACAAGGGCGCACACGAACTCACAGCTGTGGCATTTTACATAATTATTGGAATTGTACTTATATCATTTTTATGGGTTATGAGAAAGAGGAGGGCAAAAAATGGACGACGTGTTGAAGATCAAATTGAAAAAAACGAATCAAATCGTTGAATATCCAAAGGGAATTTTGATAGAAGCAATAGCGAAAGAATATCAAAAACTTTATCCGTCAAGAATTGTGGCATCGATATTCAACAATGACATAAGGGAACTTTCTAAAACTTTGGAAAGGGATGGAGAACTTGATTTCATAGACCTGACAAGCGAAGATGGTGTCAGGATATATCAAAGAGGGCTCATGTTCATCGCTTATGTTGCATCAAAGGAAATTTTCCCAGACAAGAAAATGAGGGTAAGATATTCACTTGGAAAAGGAATTTACTGTGAATTCGAAGAATGGGAACCGTCCGCAACGGATCTTCAACATTTAAAGGATAAGATGGTGGAACTTGTTAAGATGGATATACCTTTTCTGAAAGAAGAACTGTACAAATTCGATGCACTTGAACTTTTTGAAAAACATAACATGAGGGATAAAATAGAACTACTTAAATATAGAACGAAATCTACCATAAACATTTATTGGTTTGGAAGTAACTTTAATTATTATTATGGACATATGGTCCCTTCGACATCTTACATAGATCTTTTTGATGTTGTGAAAGTAGATCATGGATTTGTGCTTGTTCACCCGGATATAACTTCTCCAAATGAACTTCCAATTTACGTGCCTCAGGTTAAAATGGCCAAGGCTTACGGAGACAGAGCAAGATGGGGAAAAATAGTTGGGATGGAAACGGCCGGAGATCTCAACAGGATCGTCGCCGAAGGCAAATCGCGTGAACTCATAATGATGTGTGAATTGCTCCACGAAAAAGAAATATCAAAGATAGCAGACGATATAACATCTAAGGGAACTGTGAAACTCGTCCTTTGCGCTGGTCCTTCCTCTTCTGGCAAAACGACATTTTCGAAAAGGCTTTCCTTGCAACTTAAAGTCAATGGTTTTGAACCTTATCCGATTTCGTTGGACGATTATTTTGTCGAGAGAGATAAGACTCCCATTGGACCTGATGGTAAACCAGACTTTGAATCAATAGGTGCGCTTGATCTTGAACTCTTTTCTAAAAATATGAACGATATTTTCAGCGGTAAAACCGTTGAACTGCCCAAGTTCAATTTTAAGACTGGAAAGCGCGAGTACAAGGGAGACGTTGTAAAACCAAGTGACAAGACTATTCTTGTTGTTGAAGGTATACATGGCCTTAACCCCTTGATGACGAAGAATTTTGATCCTTCTTTGGTTTATAAGATATATGTGAGTGCACTGACTCAAACAAGTCTTGATGAGGATAACAGAATACCCACAACTGATGTCAGAATAATAAGAAGAATGATAAGAGATTATAACTTCAGAGGGCACAGCGCGCTCATGACTTTGCAGATGTGGCCAAGCGTTAGAATGGGGGAGGAAAAAAATATCTTTCCATATCAAGAGGAAGCAGACGTCATGTTCAACTCTGCTTTACCCTACGAACTTGCCGTCTTGAAAAATTTTGCCATGCCCCTCTTACTTCAGGTTGATAACTCCACACCGGAATACAG
>JAVRKN010000099.1:0-5859 GCA_031962405.1 Athalassotoga sp.
TAATATCTGTGATCTTTGCAATTGTTGTGGCAATGAGATTTGTCGTACCTTACGATATCACCTCAAATTTAGGCTTGAACAATTTCAATTTTGGATTTCCCGGAATGACTTCGGGTACGGTGTATCCAGACAAGTACATTCAGGGCTCCCAAAATCTCTTTGTCAACGTAACGGGCCTTGATTTGATCTTCGATCCTTCCACAACGACCATATACGTGCCTTCATCTTTGCAAATCACAAGAAATGGCAATGATCTTAATATATCGTCCGCACAAAACAACATCACTTTTGAAATTGTCGTGGGCACAAAAGACAAATTCGTAAATGCCGATTTTCACACAACAGGACTCAAGGTTAGCGGAGATATCTCGGGAGAAAAGATCACTTTCAACTCTGTTGGAATAGACATGAATTCATCGATAACGGCAAGAACACTTTCGATATATGGAGTCGGCATAAACGTAAATGGAACGTTGAAGGCATCAAGTGTGGAAATAAATGGTACGTCAGACAGAGTAAATCTTGAAGTATCTGCGAATACAATGAAAATAAACGGAGTTTCCGTTGATGGAAATTTGAAGTACACCGACGAATGGACAGGCTCAAGATCTTTAATTGTAAACTCGACAGGTGGAAATTTGGCAGTCTACACGCGTTCATCCAATCAAGGATACTTAGACATTCAAAGCAGTGGGCTTTTGAAAATTGACAGGATGAGGTATTGAAATGTTTGAAAAAGTTGACAAGCATAGCGGCATTCCTGCATACATTCAAGTGATGGACATAATAAAAAAAGAGATATTGCTTGGGAACCTTAAAATCGAAGATCAACTTCCACCGGTAAGACAATTGCAAGAAATCTTCGATGTAAACGTTAATACCATTTTAAAGGCACTCGAACGCTTGCAACTTGATGGTATAGTCGAGTCCAGACATGGAGTTGGATATTTCGTAACTTCCAACAAAAGTGCAAAAGCAGACGTAATAAAGCTTTTGAGTGAAACGGTTGAACAACTGAAAGCGATGGGTATAGATTTGCACACAGCCATCTTGATAATAGAGGAGGTTTGGAAAAATGATTCAAAAACTTGAAGCGTATTTCATGAAAGATTTCATAGAAAAAGGTGGGGCTCTTGCCGTTTTTTCTATAATGCTTTTCCTACCCGTTAATTTCGTAAGGACTATCTTCATGATCCTCATGATAACCGTCGTTCTGTCACATTTTGAAAAGAGAAGCAGAAGATCTGCTCTCACAGCATTGCCCTTTTCTTATAGCGAAATTTTTTGGTTTCCGCTTGTTTTTCTGATCACGATAGTAACGATCGTGCAACTTGCCGTAAGCGGCATAATAGGGTTGCCAGTCTACTATGCCTTTTCTCAGATATTGTATTCTGCTGTCTTTTTGACCGCATATTATGCCATTTTCACACTTTTTTCCCTTGTTGGACTGACCGGAAGTGGGTTTTTATGGTTTTTTTGGGTAGCAGACATCATTTTTGGATCGATTCAGCCATCGCAAAATCTTTACCGTTTGATAAGTCCACTCTACCAAGGAAATGAAATTGCGGCAATTTTATTTTCGATCATACTTTTAAGCATAAGTGCTTATCTCTTTTCTAAGAAAGGGGTGACAAAAAGATGGAAAAGATCGTAGATGTAAAAGGCCTTGTGAAAAAATTTGGTGACAAGATCGTTCTCAACAACGTGAACTTTTCCGTTAATTACCAAGAAATTTTTGCCCTTATAGGGCCAAATGGCGCTGGTAAAACCACGACCTTAAGGTGTTTGTACGGAGATATTTTTCCAACTCAGGGAACGATAGAAATTTTTGGGACTAAATTCAGTCAAAGCCTGAAAGATAAAATGGCAGTCTTAACGGAAAACAGACTTTCATTTTCAAGGTTTAAAGGAGAAGATTACAGAAAATTATGGAGCATGCTTTACCCTAATTGGGATGATGAGATTTTTAACAGATTCATAATGCATTACAATCTCGATCTTCGGAAACGCGTCGAAAATTACTCAAGTGGTATGAAAGTTATAATGAATTTGGCCCTTGCAATATCAACTGGCGCTGAACTTTTGATTTTAGATGAGCCAACCCTCAACCTTGATCCGGTTGTGAGAACGGATACTTTGAGAGTGTTAAAAGATTTCGTCAAGGATAAAAGATCAATTGTCATATCTTCTCACGAGATATACGAATTGGAAGAAATAGCGGATGCTTTTGCGATAATAAAGGAAGGCAGGATAATTTATGCCGATACGGTTGATGATGCGAAATCAAAGCACAGAATAGGGGGAAGGAACGAAAGAATAAACGGTGAAATCATAGGCAACGTCGGTGATGAGGTGCTTTACAGGACCGACAAGGGAGAAGGAAGGTATCCAACTTTGATGGAAATATCCATTGCTTACATTCAAGGACAGAAACGATTTAGTCCATTCGAAAGGAGTGATTTGTGATGTATTACGCGGGGCCTTACTGGTATGGCTGGTATGGTTGGGGAATAGGATGGATAGTGCAGGCAATAATTGGTATCTTAATCTTTGCATTTTTTCTTTGGATCATCTTACATGTGGTAAGATCTTTCAGATGGAATCACGTCTACCGACATTACCGCAGATGGTGGTACGATGATGAGGATGCATTTGAAATACTCAGGGAAAGATACGCAAAAGGTGAGATTTCCAAAGAAGAATATGAAAGGATAAAGGCTGATCTCGAAAGAGATTCAAAAAAATAAGGGGTAATCATGAAAAAGGCCATTTTAGAAGTCGAGGATCTCAAAAAGTACTACGGAGACGTCAAGGCCGTCGATGGGATATCCTTTAAAGTCTTGGAGGGTGAGGTTTTCACCCTCTTGGGGCCAAATGGTGCGGGAAAAACAACGACGCTTGAAATTTTAGAAGGATTGAAAGATTACGATGATGGTAAAATAACGCTTTTTGATCAAAAGGTTGAAAAGCATGTCTCCAGGAATCTCCGTGAAAGAATTGGAGTTATGCTCCAAGAAAATAATTTCATAGACCATCTTACCACTTTGGAAACTCTGAAGATGTTCAGATCGCTTTATCCAAAAGGAAGGGATGTAAGAGAAATTCTAAAAGAAATAAGCCTTGAGGATAAATCAAATGCGAGAGTTGAAAAGCTTTCAGGAGGACAAAAACAAAGGCTTGCCATTGGCACCGCTCTTGTAGGCGATCCAGAGATGATCTTCATGGATGAGCCAACAACAGGGCTTGATCCTCAGGCAAGAAGGAATGTATGGGACATAATAGACAAACTTAGGAAGAGTGGAAAAACTGTTTTTTTGACAACGCACTACATGGAAGAGGCACAATACCTTTCAGATTACATATACGTCATGGATCACGGAAAGATAATCGCAAAGGGTACATCTGAAGATCTCATCGCAACTTTTGGTGGCGAGAAGATCATAGAGATAGATTTGGATTCGAACGAATTTGATATCTCATCTTTTAGATCAGAATTTCAAAAAGTTAACGTTGAGGGTTCGAAGATCATGATAGTAACATCCTATCTTCCGACTGACATGAAAAAGGCTCTCGATCTTTTTGAAAGGAATGCCGTCAAAGTAAATGACATAATCGTGAGGCAGCCAAATCTCGAAGACGTCTTTTTGAATCTAACGGGAAGAAAATTGAGGGATTGAAATGAAAAGGGTCTTTTCCATTTTCAAAGCGTTGATGATCTCTTCAATAAGATCTCCAAGCGTTATCTTCTGGAATATTTTCTTTCCCGTTATTTTGCTTCTCATACTTGCGTCTATATTCACGAATGTGGGAAAAGAAGTGTCTGTTAAAATCGCACTTGTAAACGAAGCAAATACCTTTCAAAATACCAATATGGACTTTGCCTCTTACATTTCAGACGCTTTTAAGTCTTTGTCCGTAGCAACGGATGGGAAAACTCCAATCTTGACGTTGGAGGCGAGTTCAACGCAGCAGTTTTTGAATGAATCTCTTGAAAAATTGAAGAATGGAAAGATAAATGCCGTTGTCGTGATACCACCACTTTTTAACACCCAACTTTACACTGCGTTTTTGGGACAAAAAAGCGGTTTAAACCTCTTTCATAAGCCTCAAGTTGAGATATACACGCTTCAAAATAGCCAGAGTTCAGACGTGGCGTTTACGATTCTATCCTCTGTCTTGGAATCTTTTAACTCAATGATTTCAAAGAATTCTGGAAATTCTTCAGATTCTGTTTCTCCCGTTATCCAATACGTTTCTAAAAACGGAGAAAGTTTCTCTTACGTTGATTTCATGGTGCCTGGCATTCTCATAATGGCCGTCATGACAGTTTCGCTCTTTGGAATAACTGACGATTTGCTCGTTCAAAGAGAAAAGAAAGTGCTGAGAAAATTGTTTGTCGCTCCTTTAAACAAGAGCGAATATTTCTCCGCCATGATCCTTTCAAACCTCATCATAGAGATAATTCAGATAATTATAATCACGATGATAGGCTTTTTGTTGGGAGCCAAGCTTAATTTCAACGGATGGTCTATATTTTACGTGATCTTCACAATAGCAACGACTTTGCCTTTTGGATTTTTCATAGCAAGTTTTGCAAAGAGTGCCGATAGCGGAAACGCGATGGCAAATATTTTCAACTTTCTTTTCATGTTTTTAGGTGGGCTTTTCTTCCCTATAACCAGTGTGCCTTTTGCGGTAAAGGTTATTGCTTACGTTCTTCCAACAACCTATCTGGGCAACGGCATGAGATCGGCGATGGGAATAATGTCATCTCCGACACCATCCTATCTCAACGTGATTGTTCCTCTTGCGTGGGCAATTGCGATGGGAATATACAGCGTAAAGACATTCAAATGGGAGGCATGAAATGAGGTTTTTGGCGGTTTTAAAGGCTATGACTTTTCATTCCATCAGAGATAGAATGAATCTTTTTTTCAATCTCTTTTTTCCACTTGTGACTTTACTCGTCTTTGGATACGTGTTTTCAGGCATCTACTCACCTCAAGGAGCAATAAATGTTGGATTTTACGGTCAACCTCTTCCAACTGTTTCGGGCATAAAATACGTTGAATATCCAACGCTATCAGCGCTTCAAAATGCTGTCAATTCTGGAAAAATCGAACTTGGATTCACCTTAGACGGTACATCGCTCATCACTTATGTGAGCCCTGCAAACATTCAATCTTCAGATTATTACTCCTCGATAGCCAAAAGTGTTGCAGATGAGATAAACAAGTCTAAAGGCATAACGAGAGTTATAGATGTAAAAAGAAATGATATTTCCTTTTCTGGAAAGCAAATAAATTATCTTGACAATTTAATTCCAGGCATACTTGCCTTAAGCATTTTCTCTGCAGGCATATTTTCCATAACTGCCTCTCTTGCCCACTTTAGAGACAAGAAAGTGATTAAGAAATTTTGGACTACTCCCCTTGCAAAATGGGAATTTTACGCCGCTTTTTTGCTTGAAAAAATGGTAGAAAGTTTTCTTTCCATAATTTTGCTCTTTGCCGCTGCGATGATATTCTTTCATCCACCCTATTCCATAGATTGGTTGCGTTTCATGGTGACAATCTTTGCTGGCACCTTCGGCATGATGGGCATAGGCATGATCATACTTTTGCTTTCTCCAAATGCAAGAGTCGGCAGTGAAATTTCTTCGGTACTCTACACCACGATGATTTTTTTCTCCGGAGTTTATTTCCCGTTGGACCTTTTACCAAAGTTTTTACAGGATATAGCGTATGGATTGCCCCTCACATACATAGTCATAGCCATGAAGTCAGCCATGGGCATTGCTCCAATGTCGGCACTTGCTTACTGGCTTACGATTGTCATCATGTTCTTCGGAGCAGTGTT
>JAVRKN010000100.1:0-5780 GCA_031962405.1 Athalassotoga sp.
GGAAAAGCCAACACTTGATAAAGAATCATCCACTGTCATCTTACACTTGACGTGAATCGCATTGAAGTTCTCAACAAATTCAGAGCCAAGATTTGGAATTTAAAAAGTTCAGTATAAGAATAATTACCGTGGGCAGATATTTTCAGCTTTCAAAAAGGAGGAAGTTGGAATGAAAAAGTATTTGCTACTGGTAAGTATGTTGTTGGTTGCCTTTTTGGCATTCGCGAGTCCTCTGAAAGTGGCTTTTATTTACGTGGGTCCTGTTGGAGATGATGGATGGACCTACTCTCAAAATCTCGGGCGGCTCTACATTCAAAATTACTTCGGTGACAAGATTCAAACAACCTACATTGAGAGTGTTTCAATGACAGATGCCGTTAACGTCCTTCAAACACTTGCTCAAAGCGGCTATAAAGTTATCTACACCACAAGTTTTGATTACATGGAACAAACCGCACAAGTTGCAAAGCTCTTCCCAAATGTCATCTTTGAAAATTGCTCGGGTTATCTCACCAGCACGAATATGTCCTCTTATTTTGGTAGAATCTACGAACCCGAATTTCTCACCGGCCTTGTTGCAGGTGCGATGACGAAAACCAACAAAATTGGCTATGTTGCTGCCTTTCCGACTCCAGAAGTGGTAAGAGGAATAAATGCCTTTGCCCTCGGCGTTCAAATGGTAAATCCGCGCGCTACCGTTCAGGTTGTATGGGTCAACGATTGGTACAACCCGCCTACTGAGAAAGAAGCCGCTTTGTCTTTGATAAGCGCTGGATGCGATGTTATAAAATCCGAAACAGATTCTCCTGCTCCGCTTCAAGCTGCTGCAAGTAAGGGCGTTTACTGCATAGGATACAACACAGATCAAAGTTCTTATGCTCCAAAAACGTTTTTAACCGCTTCAGTTTTTAATTGGGGCATTTACTACAAAAACGACATTCAAGCGGTGCTTGATGGCACATGGAAACCTCAAAATTTCTGGGGAGGACTTGATACCGGCGTGGTAGGCCTTGCGCCTATGAGCAATCTTGTCCCTCCACAGGTACAAAAGCTGGTCAACGCGATGGAAGAAGCAATGAAAGATCACGTTTTCAATCCCTTCACGGGACCTATCTATGATCAATCAGGTAAACTTATCGTTCCAGCAGGTCAAAGCCTTTCGGATCAAGATCTTTTATCGATGAACTGGTTTGTAAGGGGTGTAATTGGAAATATTCCAAAATAAGGAGGGATTTCGATGAAGAGTATTTTCATTTTTTTGCTTTTGACCGGTATGGCAATTCTTTCTTTTGCCGCTCCATTGAAGATAGGCTTCATTTTTGTTGGCCCCATAAACGATAACGGATGGACGCAGGCTCAATATGAAGGCGGGGTACTCGCCATTCAAAAAGCCTTCGGAGATCAAGTTCAAATAAAGTACATTGAAAATGTGCCTGAAGGTGCTGCATCCCTTAATGTTTTGAGATCGCTTGCATCTCAAGGATACAAATTGATATACGCCACAAGTTTTGGATACATGGATCAGGTCATCCAGGCAGCCAAAGAATTTCCAAACACGATCTTCGAAATGTGCTCGGGATATGCAACCTCCACAAATCTTGGTGAATACTTTGGTGCTATGGAGCAAGCCAGATATCTTTCAGGTCTAATTGCTGGTGCGATGACAAAAACAAACAAAATAGGATTTGTTGCGGCTTATCCAACTCCTGAGGTTGTCAGAGGCATAGATGCCTTCACACTTGGCGTAAGGTCTGTAAATCCAAGGGCGACAGTGCAGGTTGTGTGGACCTACACATGGTATGATCCACCAACAGAAAAGGAAGCGGCTTTAAGTCTTATAAACTCTGGTTGCGATGTTTTAGCCCAACACCAAGACTCACCTGCTGCAGTTCAAGCAGCCCAACAAAAAGGCGTGTACGCGATAGGGTACGATTCTCCAAACATGGGACAATTTGGTCCCAACGCTTATCTAACGGCACCGATATGGAACTGGGCCGCTTTCTATGTGCCAAATGTGCAATCGGTGCTTAATGGAACGTGGAAAACAAGTTTTTACTATGGAAATATGGCAGATGGACTTGTGCAACTTGCTCCAATGAGCAATCTTGTCCCGCCGCAGGTTCAAAAACTCGTTAATGCCATGGAAGAAATGATAAAGTTGGGGAAATTCAATCCTTTTGAAGGGCCCATATACGATCAATCTGGAAAATTGATGATCCCCGCTGGCCAGTCTGCAACTCTTGATCAATTACTCTCCATCCAATGGTTTGTCCAAGGGGTAATTGGGAAAATATCAAACCAATAACATGAATGAGACAGTACTCGAACTCACAAAGATAGTCAAGCGTTTTCCAGGTTTAACGGCAAATGACAACGTGGACTTCGATCTTAAAAGAGGCGAGGTCCACGCCCTTCTTGGCGAAAACGGCGCTGGAAAATCAACTTTGATGAACATCGTTTATGGGATATACAAAGCCGATTCTGGAGAAATAAAGGTTAATGGAGAAAAAGTTGACATCTCATCTCCTCGTAAAGCCATAGAATACGGCATTGGCATGATCCAGCAACACTTCAGTTTAGTCCCCTCATTCAGCGTTACTGAAAATGTGGCCCTTGGTTTGAAAGATCTCGGCATAGTTCCAGATCTTTCAAAGGTGAAAAAGCAAATCATGGAAATATCGAGAAAATATCACATATCAATAGACCCAGATGCCAAAATATGGCAGATCTCCGCCGGCGAGCAGCAAAGAGTCGAGATAATAAAATTACTTTACGTGAAATCGCAGATAATGATCTTGGATGAACCTACGGCGATATTAACGCCTCAGGAAGCCGAAGGGCTATTTCAAACCATACGTGAGATGACCAAAAATGGTGCATCTGTGATCTTCATAAGCCATAAACTCAAAGAGGTACTTGAAATTTCTGACAGAATAACCATTCTAAGGCATGGAAAAGTCATCGGATCTGTTAAAACATCGGAAACGAATGAAAGTGAACTTGCAAAGATGATGGTTGGAAGAGAAGTTATCATCAAAATAGAAAAGAAGCCATCAAAAGTGTCTGACAAAATTTTAGAAGTCAAAGATCTCCATGTTATGAACGATAAAGGATTAGAAGCGGTTAAAGGTGTGAGCTTTGATGTAAGAGGCGGTGAAATATTGGGCATAGCTGGAGTTGAAGGGAATGGGCAAAGAGAATTATCTGAAGCATTGTACGGTATGAGAAATTACAAGGGCACCGTGATGATCAATGGGATCAAAATGAAATCGGGAAATGTCATGGATAGAATAAAAAACCATGTGGCCTACATTCCTCAAGACAGGAAATCAGACGCGCTTTGTGGAGGACTTCCAATCTATCAAAATTTATTCATAAAAGCATTTTCTTCTCCTTCGATGACTTTCAATCCATATTTTTTCGTGCCAGAAAGATTGAGATCACCTGCTTTTAGATTCATAAGAGATTATTCGATCTCAGCATCTTCAGTCGATCTCGAGGTTAAATTTCTCTCTGGCGGAAACATGCAAAAAATCGTTCTTGCAAGAGAAATAGCAAATAATTCGCCAAAACTCATAATAGCCGTTCATCCAACAAGGGGACTCGATGTTGGAGCAGAGGAATTCGTTTACAACGTTTTGCTGGATCAAAAAGAAAAAGGTGCTGCCATATTGCTAATAGCGGGAGACCTTTTTGAAATCTTTAACCTCTCAGATCGCGTGGCAGTGCTTTATGAGGGACAGATAATAGGATACAGTCAGCCAGACGAGTCTCATCTTGAAGAGATAGGTCTTATGATGGCAGGTGTCAAAAAATGAGAATACATTTTGAAAAAAGAGAAAAAAAGCCTTCAATGCTTTTGATATTCTTGGCATCCCTTTTGTCAATTTTAATTGCGATCGTCTTTCTCGGATTTATAATTCTTTCTCTTGGTGATAATCCTTTAGTGGCCTACTGGCAACTTGTTTCATGGGGGTTGGGAACTGTCCCAGGACTCATTCAAAGTCTTGTTTCAATGATGCCTTTACTTTTCACGTCTTTGGGGGTGCTTATTGCCTTTAAAATGAAATTATGGAACATAGGCGCAGAGGGGCAATTTCAAATGGGCGCATTCGCGGCGACGTGGGGCGCTTTATACCTTTTCCCCCATCTTAACAACCCATGGCTTTTTATTCCTTTACTCATGATACTTGGCATGGCGGCAGGGGCTTTTTGGGGATTTTTACCCGGCGTAATGCGTGCATATCTTGGAGTTAATGAAATTTTGAGCACTCTCATGTTGAATTACGTTGCGATATACTGGGTTAATTATCTCACTTACGGTCCATGGAAGGGACCTCACAGTTACAATTTCCCAATTACGGCACAATTTCCCCCCGCTGCGATTCTTCCCCAATACGGTGTGGGCGGATTGAATTTGGGCATTTTCATTTCCATCGCAATGGCATTTTTTGTACTTTATCTCGTTAAATACACAAAATTCGGCTTTCATCTTGGCATAGTTGGCGATAACCTCCGTGTTGGACAATATGCCGGCATAAACGTCAAAAGGATGATAATCCTTGCAATGGTCATAGGCGGTGCGATCTCCGGTTTGGGCGGAATGGCAGAGATGAGCGGCGTACTTTTCAGACTTCAGCCGAATTTCTCGCCTGGATATGGATACACGGCCGTTATAATAGCATGGCTTGCAAGACTTGATCCGATAGCAACTGTAATAGTTTCATTTTTCTTTGGCGTGCTTCTTGTGGGCAGCCAGCAACTTCAACTCTTCATGCAAATACCTTCATCCCTTGTCAACGCATTCAACGGCATATTGCTCTTTTCTTTGCTGGCCTCTGAAATACTTTTACATTACAGAATAAAGTTGGTGAGATCATGAATCAGGACATAATAACTTCTACACTCTCAGGCGCGTTGAGGGCAGGTACTCCTTTACTTTTCGCAACTTTAGGCGAGATTCTGGCCGAAAGATCTGGCGTTTTAAACCTTGGACTTGAGGGCATGATGTTGATGGGAGCCTTTACAGGCTTTAGCATATCTTACATGACGGGAAATCTCTGGCTTGCCGTTGTGGCGGCAATTTTAGTTGGAGGGTTGATGGCTTCTCTTCACGCCTTCATGTCAATAACCTTGCGCGTTAATCAGGTTGTAAGTGGTCTTGCGCTTGTTTTTCTTGGTGAGGGATTAAGTGGGTTTTGGGGTCATGGCTTTGTTGGAATGCAGGCTGAGAGCTTTAGCAACATCAAAATACCAATTTTGGGAGATATTCCTTACGTTGGAACGATCGTCTTCGATAGGGACATCCTTGTTTACATTGGATACATCGCCGTACCGGTCATCTGGTGGTTCCTTTATAAAACAACTGCTGGCATGAACTTAAGAGCGGTTGGTGAATCTCCAGAGGCTGCCGACGCAAGGGGCATAAATGTCGTAATGACAAGGTACATTTACACGATAATTGGCGGATTCTTCAGCGGCCTTGCCGGCGCTTACATTTCTCTTGCATATACTCCCATGTGGGTTCAGGATATGACGGCCGGCCGTGGATGGATCGCGGTCGCGCTGGTCATCTTTGCGATATGGGATCCAGTCATAGCGTTGATAGGCGCTTATGCTTTCGGAGGAATAAGCGTGTTGCAATTCAGTTTTCAAATAATTCAAGTCCCAATTCCCGTGAACATAATGAACATGTTCCCATACCTTTTCACGATATTTGTAATGCTTTTTGCTTCAAGCAACAAGATCAAAAAACGTTTCGGCGCTCCCTCAGCACTTGG
>JAVRKN010000101.1:0-5718 GCA_031962405.1 Athalassotoga sp.
GATGCCCTAAAAATTTAGCACGAAAGGAGAAAAAACATGAGCATTCTTGGAAAGGATCTCTTTGATGTCGATATCTTAACCTGCGATGATGTCTTATCGATATTTGAAATGGCTAAAAAATTCAAAGAAAATGGCTTTACAAAGAAATGGTCTTCGTTAAAAGGTAAAACGATATGTACACTCTTTTTTGAATCCTCGACAAGAACGAGGATTTCTTTTGAAATTGCGGCGAAAAGATTGGGAGCCGACGTTGTGAATTTCACAGCCTCAACCAGTTCCCTCAACAAAGGAGAGTCATTTAAAGACACCGTCAAAACTCTTGACGCCATGGGAATAGATCTGTACGTTGTGAGACACTCTGAACCTGGAAGTCCGATGATGCTTAAAAGATACACGAAATCACTCGTTATAAATGCCGGTGATGGAATTCGAGCGCACCCCACACAGGCAATTTTAGACGCATACACGATGTGGGAAAAATTCGGTAAAGTGGAAGGACTCAAAGTCACCATCGTTGGAGACATACTGCACAGCAGGGTGGCAAGGTCAAATGCCAAATTGCTCAAAAAGTTGGGAGCGGTCGTAACCTTTGCAGGACCGGCGACTCTAATGCCACCAAATGTTGAAAATTACGGCGTAGAGGTTTCCTTTGATGTAAAAAAGGCCGTTTCAAACTCAGATGTGGTGATGGGATTGAGGATGCAACTTGAACGCCAAAACATGTCATTCTTTTCATCGTTAGATGAGTACAACGAATTCTACGGGATAACGCCGGAAATCATGCAATTCGCAAAGAAAACCTCGATCTTCATGCATCCTGGTCCGATGAACAGGGGAGTAGAAGTCGTCGAATCTGTTTCTGATTCAGATGCCTCAGTTGTTGAAGAACAAGTAACAAATGGCGTATTCGTAAGAATGGCTTTGTTAAATCAAATGCTTGGAGGTGGTGTTGAATGATCCTCGATAACGCGAACATCTTCGATGGAGAAAGATTTCACAATGGCTCTCTTGCTTTTGGCGAATATTTCGATGAAGATCAAACGGGTGAAAAATTAAACATCGATGGCCTTTGGGTACTGCCTGGCCTTGTTGATACGCACGCGCATTTCAGAGATCCAGGCCAGACAAGCAGAGAAGATCTCATATCTGGCACAAAATCTGCCGTTCATGGCGGAATAACGACTGTCTTTGCCATGCCAAACACAAGCCCAGCCATAGACAATGAAGCGATGGTACTCTACTTAAAAGAAAAATCCAAGTATGCCAGCGCAAATGTCAAGATCGTTGGTGCGATAACGAAGGGAAGAGAAGGAAAAGAACTTGCGGAAATGCACAGAATGGCAAGGGCTGGAGTTGTCGGATTTTCAGACGACGGAAATTTTCTAAGCGATGCGGCCCTTGCACGCCATGCCATGGAATATGCTTATGAACTCGATCTGCCAATAATTTCTCACTGCCAAGATAAAGATCTTGGAAAGGGACACATGAGAGAGGGATGGTATTCAACGCTTTACGGAATATACGCCATGCCCGATGTTGCAGAATCAATTGCCGTATCACGAGAGATAGAACTTTCTTACCTCACAAAGGCTCATGTGCACATAGCCCATGTATCAACGGCAAGATCTGTAAAACTCATAAGGCAGGCTAAAAAGGATGGAATAAACATCACGTGCGATGTGTGCATCCACCATCTCGTTTTCACAGACAAAGATCTCGAAGATTACGATACCTCAAAAAAGATAAATCCTCCTCTTCCCACGATGAAAGATCAGAACGCACTTTACGAAGGTCTTGAAGATGGAACGATAGACGCGATAATAACAGATCATGCCCCATACACCTCTGAAGAAAAAGAGGTAGAATTTCAATCTGCCCCATTCGGAATCATCGGGTTTGAAACGCTTCTTAACGAGATACTCATCGTCTCACAAAGAGGCATGGAAATTGAAATGCTTTTAAAAAAGGTTACATCGGATCCGGCAAAATTGTACAGGTTAAACGAGGGAAGAATAAAAAAGGGATTGAGCGCGAATTTTGTCATCTTTGATCCGGATCAAAAGTGGAATGTTTCGAGAAACTCAATTCTATCAAAATCATCAAACACCCCGTTTTTAAACAAAACTTTGAATGGCAAAGTTATGGCAACGTACGTTAATGGAAGGCAGGTGTACGGAAATGTTGAAAGTTTCGAAAAAAGGATCTTACATCTTGCTTGAATTGCCTTATGATGGCAAGGTTGTGCCGGGCCAATTTTTCACGATGAAAGCCGAGGCAGGACCTTACATTCCAAGACCTTTTAGCGTTTACGATTTCAAAGATGGCAATTTGAAATTTTTGATCAAATCAGGGGGAGAGATTGAGCGATTTTTGAATGAAGATCTCATCCTTGAAGGGCCATTTGGGAATCCCATCCCGCCGATCGAAGATGCGCTTCTTGTCGCAGGGGGAGTTGGATATGCGCCAATTCATTTTTATGCGACATTTTACGGTTTTAGAGAGATGGTAGTAGGTGCTCCAAATGATGAACTTTTTGACTTTGTTGAAATACCCGATCATTGCGTTTACGTTGTAGAACCAACGACTCCTCTCGACATAGTGAAATTATCACCTCTGAAAAACGTTTTGGCTTGTGGCCCTAACGAAATGATAAAAAATCTTAAAAATGCTTTTCCTGAAAGCACGATTTACGCCGTGATGGAAGAAAGGATGGCGTGTGCCCGAGGGATGTGTGAAGGTTGTGCCGTGATGACAAAAAATGGGGTTAAATTCGTTTGCAAAGATGGTCCCACTTTCAACGTTTCGGAGGTGGATTTAGAATGGACTTATCGATAGAGATAGCGGGGATTCATTTTAAAAATCCGATCGTGATGGCTTCCGGTCCTTTGGGATTTGGAGATGAATTTTTCAAATACGTCTCTCCAGATATCATAGGCGGCTTTACCTCTAAAACGGTAACACCCGAACCAATAATTGGCAACATGCCTCCGCGACTTATTTACATTCAAAGCGGCCTTTTGAATTCCATAGGCCTTCAAAATCCAGGAGTTGATCTTTTTACACAAAAAATCGCACCTTCTCTTCCCCCCAGGTGCGTTAGAATAATCTCCGTTGGAGGCGAAAAGCCCCAAGATTTCGTGAACGTCACGAAAAAAGTTGAAAAATTCGCCGATATGATAGAGATAAATCTTTCCTGTCCGAATGTCGGCGGAAAAGTTATAGCCTCCGACTCTCAAATGACAAAAGAAATTTTAACAAATTGCAGGCGAGAAACGAAAAAGCCTTTGATAGCAAAATTATCACTCGATCTTGATACCATACGGCAATCTCAAATTGCACTGGATTCAGGCATTAACATTGTGAATATCGGTAATTCAATTCAAGGCGCCAGATTCAACGTTAAAACCGGCAAACCATTTCTTAAAAATGTAAGAGGCGGATTAAGCGGTCCCGCATTTATGCCGATTGCCTTGTGGAAGGTGTATCAAACAAAAGCGGCTTTTCAAGATCTCACGATAATAGGCCTTGGTGGAGTCACAAAGGCTGAAGACGTCATAGAATATGCGATTGCCGGCGCCTCGCTTGTCGAAATAGGAACTCAAGCCATGATAGAGCCAAGATCCGTTCAAAAAATAATTGAAAATCTCAAAAAGATTCTCGAAGAACTTAAAATTGACTTCAAAGATATCGTAAATGCCTCACACAAGGGAGGATTTAGATGAAATTCATGGAAAAAGTAAGAAATAGAATGCACCAAGTTGGAAATGTTTTGACCATAGGTCTCGACTCAGATGTTGAAAAATTACCGAAAAGGTTTCCCAAAAATGCAGATGGTGTGTACGATTTCAACAGATCGATCATCGAAAACACCAAAGATACAGCGTGCGCATACAAGATCAATTCTGCATTTTACGAAGCGCTCGGTTCAGATGGAATGAAGGTGCTTTTGAAAACGCGAGATCTCATCGGCGATCTGCCGGTAATATACGATGCGAAACGCGGAGACATAGAATCAACGGCCAAATCCTACGCAAAAGCGGCCTTTGAATTTTTCGATTTTGATGCCATAACCCTCTCTCCATACATGGGAGAGGATGCGGTAGATCCCTTTCTTTCTTACGAGGACAAATATGCCTTTATCGTATGCCTTTCATCAAATAAAAGTGCGATTGATTTCGAATACCATGGGACACCACCACTTTACGTGAAAGTGGCAGAATTCGTAAGAGACAAAAACAAAAAATACGAAAATTGCGGTCTTGTCGTCGGTGCAACTGTGGCTCAAAAACTTTTCGAAATATCCCAAATAGCAAAAGAGAGTCTCATACTTGTCCCTGGCATAGGCGCGCAAGGGGGAGACGCCACAACCACCATGAATTCAGTTGAGCATGAGAGAATTCTTGTGAATGTTTCAAGAGCCATAATTTTTTCTGAGGATCCTCAAAGATCGGCGCATGAATATTCTCAAATACTTTCCATATGAGGTGAAATTATGGATTACAAGAAAATACTTGAAGAAACAAATGCCTTGATTCACGGACACTTCTTACTATCTTCTGGTTTACATTCAGATTCATACATACAATGCGCAAAAGCGTTGAAATTTCCATGGTACGCTGAAGAATTAGGTTATGGAATCGCCACCAAAATTTCGAAATACAACCCAGACTGCATAGTTTCACCCGCAATAGGAGGAATTGTCATAGGCTATGAAGTTGCAAGACATCTCAACCTCCCATTTCTATTTGCCGAAAGAGACGAAGATGGCCTTATGAAATTCAGGCGCGATTTCGATCCATCTGAGTTTAAAAGGGTTGCAGTAGTTGAGGACGTTATAACAACTGGAAAATCCACAAAAGAGGTGATAGAATTACTTCGCCAATATGAAGTTCCAACTGTATGCACCGCTTCAATTGCGAACAGGGGAAATCTAAGTGAAATAGAAGGACTTCTCGTAGAAACACTCGTGGAATTGCCGTTGAAAAATTACGAACCACAAGCGTGTCCCTTGTGCAAGGAAAAAATACCGCTGATAAAACCAGGAACGAGAAAATTCATGGGATCATGAGCCTATTTCTTGAAAATATTCAAGTACCGCCATATCATATATGACGGCTTCGCGCCAAAGATTTTTGCTGCTCTTTAACCATTGTTCTCTTGATGGGTTAGACATGAAACACGGTTCAACAAGAATGGCTGGAACTTGGGCATATCTTAGCACTGTGAACTCTTCTCTTATTAGGTTACCATTCGTGCCAAAAAAATTCTCGAAGGCCTTTAGAAATATGGATGCGGCAAGTTTGGAAGAGTTAGATGTGCTCCAGTAAAAGACTTGAGGCCTATCGACATCTGGCGCTCCTTGAATGGAATTGTGTGCAATTGAGATAAAAAGATCTGCGCTTGCCTGATTTGCTATTTCTATTCTTTGATTAAGAGGCACGTAAGTGTCTGTAGATCGAGTCAAAATCACATTCGCTCCTTGAATTTTCAGCAATTGAGCCAGGTCAAGTGCAACTATCAAGTTTATGTTTTTTTCAAGTAAGCCTGTCGGCCCAACTGCCCCGGGATCAGATCCACCATTGCCCGGATCTAAAACTATGGTCTTGCCAGCCAAAACCTTATCTACAACGATTTGACCATTTGCAAAAATCGGAAGTGCAAAAATTGAAAAAATCAAAATAAACAACATGATCTTTTTCATTCAATCATCTCCCTTAT
>JAVRKN010000102.1:0-5652 GCA_031962405.1 Athalassotoga sp.
GCCAGTATGAAGGTGACATGCAACAAGTCTACCGTTGACTTCCTTAAGTTCTGGTTCAACTTTTGAACAAATTTCCATGGCGTAAGGACATCTTGGATGGAATCTGCATCCCGATGGAATATTTATGGGGGAGGGAATTTCTCCAGAGGGAATAAACTTGTTTGTTTTTAACTTTGGATCTGGAATGGGAACGCTTGCCATGAGTATCTTTGTGTATGGATGAAGAGGTTCTTTAAATATATCTGACGTTTTCGCTACCTCTATGATTTTGCCCAAATACATGACGGCGATTCTGTCGCAAATGTATTTGGCACTTGCAAGATCATGCGTTATGAAAAGATAGGTAAGGCCAAGTTCATTTTTCATCTCTATGAGAAGTTTAAGAATCTGCGATCTTATCGAAACGTCCAACATGGCTGTAACCTCATCTGCAACGACAAACTTTGGGTTGGTTATTACTGCCCGCGCTATTACAACTCTTTGTCTTTGCCCTCCAGATAAATGTCTCGGAAAACGATTGTAAAATTCTTCTGGTGGCAGGCCAACTTTATCGAGAATTTCGTAAACACGCATTTTTCTTTCTTTTGCGTCTCCAAGATGATGTATCTTCAAAGGATGCTCGATTGCCCTTCCAATTCTCATGTAAGGATTTAAAGACGCCATTGGATCTTGGAAGATCATTTGAAATTCGCGCCTTTTAACTCTCAGATTTTCCCCAGAGAGTTTGGCCAAATCAACATCTTGAAAAAGGATATGGCCATCAGTTGGATTTTCAAGTCTTATCAAAGTCCTTCCCACCGTTGTCTTGCCGCTTCCCGATTCGCCGACAAGTCCAAGCGTTTCTCCGTAATTTATTTCAAAAGAAAGATCATCGACGGCCCTAACGTAAGGCCTTTCTTTCGAAAACGCTTTTAGCCATGACACTTTGAGGGGGAAATATTTTTTCAAATTTTTAACCGATAGAAGTTGCATTTGCTTTTGACTCATCTTTCTCTCCTTTGTAAAGCCAGCATTTTACGCGCCTTTTATTTACGTCAAATGTTGGTGGCTTTTCCTTAGAACATATATCCATCGCGAATGGACATCGCGGGTAAAACTTACAACCTGGTGGTGGAGATTTAAGACTTGGTAGATTTCCCTTTATGTACTTCAATTCCATGTCTTCAAGTTTAACGTTGGGTATTGAAACAAGTAAAAGTTGAGTGTAAGGATGCAATGGATTTTCGTAAATTGAGTTTACATCTCCAAATTCAACAAGATCTCCGGCATACATTATTCCAACTTTGTCCGCTATTTCTGCAACGAGTCCAAGATCGTGAGTTATCAAAATCATTGACATATTCTTTTGATCCTTTAACTTTTTGAGGACTTCCATTATCTGTAACTGTACTACCACGTCAAGAGAAGTTGTGGGTTCGTCTGCAACGAGTAAGGAAGGGTTCAACACTATCGCAAGTGCTATCATGACTCTCTGGCGCATTCCTCCACTGAATTCAAAAGGATAATTTTCGAGCCTTGATGGATCTATTCCTATCGATCTCAAAACATCTGAAGACATTTTCACCATTTCACTTTCTTCCATTCTTGGAAAATGTGCGCGAATTGTCTCAAAGAACTGATTTTTTATTCTCATTATCGGATCAAGAGAAGTCATGGGATCTTGGAAGATCATAGAAATTTCCTTTCCTCGTAAAGATCTTATCTCGTCATCAGACATTTTTACCATATCTTTATTTTTGTAGATTATCTCTCCCCTGACTCTGGCATTAATGGGTAAAATTTTTAGAATTGAAAGGCCTATCGTAGATTTACCACATCCAGATTCTCCAACAAGTCCAATAGTTTCATGAAATCCAAGCGAGAAGGATACGCCATCAACGGCTTTAAGATTTCCATCTCTTGTTAGGTACTCAATGTTAAGATCCCTCACCTCTAATATGTTCATCTTTTTTCACCTATATTCGGATTAAAATATTCGTCAAGTCCTTCTGCAAACATGCTAAAACCAAGTACTATCGTTATTATAGCGATGCCTGGAAAGACGACCATCCACCAGTCGTTGTTAAGGATAAATTGTTGACCTTTGGCAAGATCGTAACCCCAATCGGGAGTTGGAGGCGCAATGCCAAGGCCTAAAAAGCTCAATCCAGCCTCTGTCATTATCGAATCTGCAAGATTCATCGAAAATATAACTATCGTTGAAGGTAAAACATTTGGAAAGACGTATGAGCCTATTATCGTCAACGTTCTTGCTCCAATGGCGCGTGCCCCATCGACGTAAAGTTCAGATTTCACCGTGCTAACCTGACTTCTTATTACCCTGTAATAAGTTGGAATGTACACAACGGCTATTGAAAAGGCTATGTTTAGAAGACCAGGTCCAAGCATGGCTGCTATTGCTATTGCAAGAATTAATCCTGGAAAAGCGTAAATTGAATCCATTATCATGGTCACAATTCTGTCCGTTTTTCCACCGATATATCCAACCATAAGCCCAATTGGGATCCCAACGACCGCTGCTATTGCCGTCGCTATAAGGGCTATCGCAAAGGCCATTCTCGTGCCCCATACGAGTCTGCTGAAGATGTCATATCCCAAATTGTCAGTTCCCATGATGTGAGATATCGTCGGCGGTAAAAGTGACGGCCCAGATGGTTGCGTCGGATTATAAGGAGAAATGAAAGGCGCAAAAATTGCCATTATGATGTAAAAGATCAGGATTAGAAAACCTACAAAAGCCATAAGACCAGAAGAATCTTTGAAGAGTGATTTTAACCCTTTTCTTATCTCCATGCTTATCATCAGTATCTCACCCTTGGATCCATCCATGCATTTATGATATCTATTAAGATGCTTACCACAACAACAAAGAGGGCAAAGAACACAACTGCTCCCTGAATCGCTGGAAAATCCCTGTATCTTATCCTTTCAACGAGATAGCTTCCTATACCAGGCCATGAAAAAGTCGTTTCAGTCAAAACGGCACCTCCAAGTAAAAGTGCAAATTGAAGGCCCATTATCGTGAGAATTGGAATCATCGCATTTTTAAGCGCATGAGCGTAAAGTACTCTGCTTTCCTTAACGCCTCTCGATCTTGCCGAAGTGACGTATTGGCTTGAAAGGGAAAGTAAAACATTCGATCTGACCATTCTGACAAAAATACTTGATATCACGACCCCAAGCGTTACGGATGGCAGCACAAGGTGCAAGAGCGCATCATACAAAACATCCCATTGCCCATTTAAGATCGCGTCTATCGTGTATAGCCCTGTGTACAAATTGTCTGGCGTCATAAATGGTGATGCACGTCCTGAAACAGGCAATACTTTTAACCATACACCAAAGATAAGTTGAAGCATTATTCCAAGCCAAAAGACTGGCATTGAATAAACAAAAATGGAATAAATTCTTGCCATCACATCTATTGGTTTTCCGTATCGATAAGCGGCAGCACTTCCAAAAAATATGCCTATCGCAACGGCTATTATCATTGCAAATATCGTGAGTTCGAGGGTGGCAGGAAATCTATCTTCCAATTCTTGAATAACTGGAAGAGTTGTTACCGTTGAATTGCCGAAGTTTCCCCTTAGAATATTTCCAAGATAATCGCCGAATTGGACTATTATTGGCTTATCCAAGCCAAGTTGAGCTTCCATAGACTTCACAACTTCTGGAGGAGCCTTTGGACCAAGCATGGCAGTAACTGGATTTCCAGGAAGAATTCTCAAGATGATGAAAACGACCGTCAGTAGTATTAAGATCATAGGTATGGAAAGAATAACGCGCGTTAGAATATAAGTCTTCAAGGCGTCTCACTCCCTTACTTAAAGTCGGGCGGGAGTTACCCGCCCGAGATTCAAATTATTTCTTGTAGAGTAAGTAGTATCTAAAGATTTGAACTGGATCAAGCAAAATACCACCTACTTCAGGTTTGGCAGCGATTTGCTGTTCTCCTTGGAATAGAGGAATGTAAGGAACATCTTTAGCCATAAGGGTTTGAACGGCAGCATACAGAGCCGTGCGACCTGCCTCATCGCTTACAAGTCTCGCGTCCGTGAGAAGTTGATCCATTGTGGGATTTGAGTAATTGGATCCCATTAAAGGACTTGCAGAAGATTGAAGGAACGGCCATACGAAATCATCGGGATCGAAGTAATCAGGATACCAGCCGAGGAGGAACATTCCCATGACACCTTTGTTCCAGTAATCTATGTACGTGGCCCACTCGGCGTAATTGACGTTACATTTTATTAACCCAGTTGATTCGAATTGGCTTTTAAGCGTCAACGCAAGATCGGCTTCTGTTGATCCGTAATGGCTTGGGGTATACCACAAAGTTATATTCAAAGGATTGTCTTTTGAGTATCCAAGAGATTGAAGGATGGAAACAGACTTTGCAATGTCTTGAGATGGCATTACATCCATGCTTCCCCATATTCCAACCGGTATCATGGTGTAAAGGGGCTTGACTTGATCGGCAAATATCTTGGTTGCTATTTCATTTCTGTTGACGGCATAGGCAAGAGCTTCTCTTAACTTTGAATTTCCAAACGGATCCTGTTTGACGTTGAAAACGATAAATCTCATGAAAGGACTCTGACCAACGTATGTCTTGAATTTGTTGTTCTGTTGTATTTGTGCAAATTGCTGCGGAAGCAACGTTCTGTAAGCAAGATCTATTTCTCCACTAAGTAGGGCAAGGTACAAACTGTTGGCATCTTGATAAAGTTTTATCAAAATAGTCGGAGTCTTTGCAGGTTCTCCATAGTAATTTGGATTTGGAGCAAGTTCCATCTCAACGTCTCTTACCCATCTTTTAACTATGTAAGGTCCGCTGGAAATGGGCATGCCGTTGTAAACTTGATCTGCAGGATAAACCTTGGGATCCACAGGATATGCAACGGTAAAGGCGAGTATGTTTATAAATGGTGCAAATGGATATTTAAGATCTATTTCGAAGGTCGTATCGTCTATGGCTTTCGTTTCTTTAACGACATCAGAAAGCAAAAATGAAGGATCTTGTCCAAGTTTTATGACCCTATCGAAGGAATACTTGAATGCCTGTGCGTTGATTGGATCTCCATTCGAGAATTTGAGTCCTTTTTTAAGGTAAAATGTGTACGTAAGTCCGTCCTGCGAGATCTTCCAACTGTCCGCAAGACCCGGAATTATCTGTGTCGTTCCGGGAACATACGTAACAAGCCCTGTCATGATATTCTGAATGAGGTTAACTGAAAGATATTCGTAAGCCTTCGCCGGATCTAATGAAGTAAATTTGTCAGTCGTACCGACTATCACGTAATCCTTGCTGCTTGCCGCAAAGACCATTACGCCTATGAGAATCACCAGCGTAAAAACACTATACTTCAAAACGCTCTTCACTTGAAACGCCCCCTTATATTTAATTTTGGATTTATTTTATTTTTACACTTAATCACTTTGAAACATACTTAAGGGTATTTTATCACGAAAACGTTTGAATGTCAAATGGCCGAATTGACTCATAAAAATAGCATATAGCGCATAGCCAATAGCATATGGAATAAGGCGGAGAGCATAATGCCCCAGAGAAATCCTCCGCAACGAAGTGAGGACCAGATTTCGACGGGGCATATGCTGGAGCCGATGAAATATGGCATATAGCGTATGGCA
>JAVRKN010000103.1:0-5456 GCA_031962405.1 Athalassotoga sp.
AGGTAAAGTTGAAGTAGAATATAAAAAGGAGGTAAAGATGCTTTACAGAAAATTTGGTCAGAAGGACATTAAAGTTTCCGAACTTGGCTTTGGATGCATGAGATTGCCAATACTGGATGATGATTATGGAAAGATAAACGAGCAAGAAGCGATGAAAATGTTAAGGTACGCGATAGACAACGGCGTTAATTACGTCGACACGGCTTATCCTTACCACAAGGGAATGAGCGAGATATTTGTTGGAAAGGCTTTGAAAGACGGTTACAGGGAAAAGGTTTATCTTGCCACAAAATCGCCCGTTTGGCTTATGAATGAAAGAAAAGACTTCGATAAGTACCTCGATGAGCAACTTAAAAAACTTCAAACGGATCACATAGACATGTATTTACTCCATGCACTTGGAAAGGATAGATGGTCGAAGATAAAATCCATCGGTGTCTTCGATTTTATCGAAAAAGCCAAAGCAGATGGTAGAATAAGAAATATAGGTTTTTCATTTCACGACGAATTTAAAGTTTTCAAAGACATCGTAGACTCTTACAACTGGGACTTTTGCCAGATTCAACTCAATTACTTGGATGAGCATTTCCAAGCCGGCATTGGAGGATTGAAATATGCCTCAAGAAAAGGGATGGCCGTCATCGTTATGGAGCCAATAAAGGGCGGCAAATTGGCTGGGAAATTGCCACGTGAGGCCGTTGAAATTTTCAAAGATGCAAATCCAACAAGGACTCCCGCCGAATGGGCATTGAGATGGGTATGGAATCAGCCAGAAGTTTCGCTTTTGCTCAGCGGTATGAGTGCCATGGATCAAGTCGTCGAAAATGTTAGAGTTGCAAATGTTGAACCGAACTCACTCACACCCGAAGAAGTTGAAACCATAAAAGCGGTAAAGCATGTTTTTGAGCAAAGGCTAAAGGTCGATTGCACATCGTGCAACTACTGCATGCCATGCCCTAACGGTGTTCACATTCCAGATGTATTTAGGCTTTACAACGATGCATCTCTTTTCGATGAATTAGACAATTCGAGACGCGAATACAAGAATTTCATAGCGGGCCATTTTGATGCGTCTCAATGCATAGAATGCGGCGATTGCGAGAAAGTATGCCCACAGCATCTTCCGATAAGAAAACTTTTAAAAGAGGCAGATGCAGCCTTAAGAGAATAGTTTCATGAGAATCCTAATTGTTGATGGTTACGTTGATGAACCCGCACACTTTGGTGTGCCGCCTTACATTTCTGCTTATCCAAGGTACATAGCCGGTCTTGCAAAGATCGCCGGCTATGATTTTTTTTACGACACGATAGAAGGCGTAAGGCATCATGGATTAAAAGAGGCAGACATCTTAATCGTGGTAGGCGGCGTTACCGTGCCTGGAAATTACATCGGTGGCACGCCTATGACAGTTGAAGAAGGTAAAGATATATCCAAAAGATTTATCGGAGATAAAAAGATAATTATAGGTTCAATGGCACAATACGAGGTTGATAGATCTGGCGGAGTTGTGGCAAATTTGAAAAAATTCGAAGGATACGATTTTGCGCTTTGGAATGATTATGAACGAAAACTCTACGAGATCCTTACGGGGAGGAAATGGGACAAAGATAGATACTCGCTTATCAAAGCCATCTCAGTTGAGGGTGCGTCAATTGTCAATCAACATCCTAATTTTCCAGATTTGATGTGTGAAATAGAACTTGGAATGGGCTGCGAGAAAGAGATCAAATGTTCATTCTGCACAGAACCTTTGTGGGGCAAAGCGATTTCAAGACCCGTTGATGATGTGATAGAAGAGATCGACGCACTTTACAAGTTTGGATGCAGGCATTTCAGACTCGGAAGAATTTCAAATGTATTTGCTTACATGGGAGATAAAAAGCCGGATCCAGAAGCGATAGAGGCGCTTTATACCGGCATAAGATCCGTTGCGCCCGATTTGATGACCCTTCATACCGATAATGCCAATCCCGGATACATATATTCTCACATGAAAGCATCGGAAAAAATAGCCAGCATTATATCTTCTTACAACACGCCTGGAGACATTTTGTCCATGGGAGTGGAGTCTTTTGATCCGAAGGTTATAACCATGAACAATTTAAAAATCGGTAAGGAACAAATTTTCGATGTTTTAAAAATGATAAATGATGTTGGCGGAAATCGCGTTGAGGGAATTCCAAAATTGCTGCCAGGCATAAACCTATTGTATGGCCTTTTGGGAGAAACGAAGGAAACTTACAAGATAAATTTTGATACCTTGATGAAGATTTTGGATGCCAATTTGATGGTCAGACGTGTTAATATAAGAAAGGTTATGGTCTTTCCACAAACGCCACTTTTTGAGAAGTTAAATGGAAAGGTTCCAAAAACGGACGAATTCATGTACAAACATCACAAATTCATCGTAAGAAAGGAATTCGATCACGAAATGCTGAAAAGGGTTTTCCCGCAAGGAAGCATTTTCAGGGATGTCATAGTTGAGTATCATGATGGAAAGGTGTCTTTTGGGAGAAAAATTGGAACTTATGCCATGCTTGTTGGCATACCCAAGATTTTAGACATAGGATCTCATGTGGATTGCGTCGTAGTCGATCATGGACAAAGATCTCTCACGGCGCTTCCAATTCCTTTAAAAATAAACGTTGAAGGATATGACGTGTTAAGATGGATACCAGGTATCGGAGATAGTTCATCGATCGTGATTTTGAAAAGGCCATTTAATTCAATGCAAGAATTCGTGCAAAAGACGAATTTAAGATTTCCCGATTGGATGAGTGGGATGGTGAGCTTTGAAAGATAAAAAAGTTGTAATCCTTGGGGCGACGGGAACGATAGGGCGCATGTCAGTTGATGTCTTGACCAAACTTGATGAATTTCAAGTTGTTGGCCTTGCGGCTGCCAAAAATGTCAAAAATTTGCTTGAAATTAGATCCAAATTTCCGCTTGCCAAGACGGCATTAACGGACATCTCGTCTAAAGAGGTTGACTTTTGCGGTCAAGATGCCGTTGAAAATTTGCTTTCGTCCACATCTCCTGACATCGTAATTGTGGGCGTTTCTGGTTTTGTTGGTTTAAAGTATGCCTTGTTATCATCGAAATATTCAAAAAGACTTTGCCTTGCAAACAAAGAATCCATAGTCACTGGAGGAAAATTTTTCATCGATGCTGTCAAATCAAATGGTTGCGAGATAATTCCAGTGGACAGCGAACATAACGCCATATTTCAGTTGATTGAATCGGAAAAATCTGAGATATCCTTTGTGTATTTAACGGCCTCTGGAGGGGCAGTAAGGGATATCCCAGTGGAGGAACTAAAAAATGTAACGCCAGATAGGGTCTTAAAGCATCCGGTGTGGAACATGGGCGCTCGCATAACGATAGATTCGTCCACGATGTTTAACAAAGGTCTTGAAGTTATGGAAGCCCATTTTCTCTTCAACATGGAACCGGAGAAAATTCGCGTTTTAGTGCATCCTCAAGGGAAAATTCACGGCATGATTTATTTGAAAAACAAAACGATAAAGGCTTTGATGTCAAATGCCGACATGCGCATTCCCATAACTTACGCGCTTTGCTATCCTCAAAGTGTGGGGCTCTTTGAAGAATTCGATCCCGCTGGTAATTTTAGCCTTTTTGATCCAGATCCTAAAAAGTATCCAGCACTTGATCTTGCTTACGAATGCCTAAAATTGGGAGATGGATCAAGAATAGCGTACAATGCGGCCGATGAAATAGCCGTTCAGGCTTTTCTTGAAGGCAGAATAAAATTCACTCAAATATATGAGATAGTCGAAAAAGTCATCGAAAAAGGTTGGCCGAGTGATTTGAAGGATTACGATTCAATAGCACAGGTGGATAAAGAGGGGAGAATCATCGCCATGGAGATGTTAAAGAAATGATCCTGAGCATAGTATACTTTATAATCATACTCATAGGAATAGTGCTTGTTCACGAATTTGGACATTTCATCTTCGCCAAACTTTTTAAAGTTTACGTGCTTGAGTTTGCTTTTGGCTTTGGCCCAAAGCTCTTTTCTTTCAAAGGAAAGGAAACGGAGTATAGGTTTAACGCCATACCTCTTGGAGGTTATGTGAGGATGGCAGGAGAAGATCCGGGCGTTGAAAAGATCGAAGGTGTTCCAAAAGAAAGAATGCTTTATTCAAACGCGGCATGGAAGCGTTTGATAATAGTTGCGGCAGGACCTATCTTCAGCATTTTGGCAGCCTACGTTTTGATGATCTTTGTTTCTGTCATTTGGGGCTTTCCGCAAGCACTTGTTGATTGGGTCGTGCCAGATTCTCCCGCGGCCGTTGCTGGCTTACAACCTGGAGACAGGATAATCTCTGTCAACGGCAACGTCATACTCAATCCAAATGAGACTGTGACCTTCATAAGCGGTCAAAAAGAGGTTCATCTCGTTTACGTAAGAAATGGCCAAAAGTACGAGGCCTCCATGGCGCCACAAGAATTGGGCCCTCAATATTTCATGGTGCTCAACGGTAACGTCGCGACAAATACAACTTTAAAGAAAGTCGGCACGATTCCCTTCAATCCTCAGAATCAGATCATCAACGGATCACTTCTTACCTTCTCAAATGGCGCAACTGCCTTAGTTGTTAATTACCAATCGATACCAAAATCAAAACTCGTTGGGCTGTACATGCAATCGATGTCAAATAAAATAGCCGCTGTAAATCAATCAACGGGATTGAAACCTGGAGACACGATCTTGTCGATAGACGGTATAAAAGCAGAAGGTTCTTTGGGACTTCAAAATGCCATAGAAGTCGGCGAATACGCAACTGGCACAGGGAATTTCGCGATTATCAACGGGGATAAGGTAGTCAACGTTTACAAATATGAAGCGCCTTTGAATGGCGTTAAAATCATTTACGAAAGAGACGGAAAGATCGAATCCGTCATTTTAACACACGATGAATTCAATGCTTTTATAAATTCTCTTGAACTTTTCCCATCTTACAGCAATTGGTATCCCGGCCCACTTGACGCGATAGGATACGGAGTCGTTTACACAAACAGAATTTTCACAAGCATGATAACATTCCTGGGAGGGCTTTTCACCGTCAAAAATCCTCTCAACCAATTTACGGGTCCAGTTGGACTTGTCAAAATCGTTGGGCAGGCATCTGCACAAGGGCTTCAAACTGTACTCACGCTCATTGCCTTGATAACTTTAAACCTTGGTATAATAAATTTAATACCATTTCCTGCTCTCGATGGAAGCCATATCGTCTTTGCACTCATAGAAATCATAACGAGAAAAAGAGTCAATCCACAGATCATCGGTTATCTTAGCATGATAGGTTTCATAATACTTATGGGATTTTTCTTTTACATAACATATTTGGATCTTGTGAGATTCTATTAAAGTTAGAGTTAGAGATTAGGGATTAGGCATTAGGGAATAGAGATTAGACATTAGGGATTAGAG
>JAVRKN010000104.1:0-5443 GCA_031962405.1 Athalassotoga sp.
CTAGTCCTTCTTGTATTTTATTGAGGATATCAATTGATCTTCGTCTGGATAATCCACCTCAACCTTTTTTCCATCTTTCAAAAAGAAGAGCACTCCATTTTTTTTGAGGCCTGTCAATTTGCAGTACATCATCATGTAAATTTTTATTTGAAATTCGTAATCTTTCAATTTTTCTTCCGAATAGTAAGAGTATTTGAAATCGATTATTTTGTTATCTGTTACTTTGTCTATTTTCCCAATTACCTGGATTCCAATCTCTGGAATGTTCATCTCTACGGCCAATTCGCTCTTAACATCTTTTGAATTTTCGATTTCCCTTACGAGAGGATCGTCGACGAGTTTCGAGATCACACTTTTCACTTCCTCTACCATTTCGGAAGGATAAACGCTAAGGAGTGGTTTCTTCAAAGCATCTTTTAGCTTTTGATTGCCAACCTCTTCAAATATTTCGTGCGCTATATTTCCGTAAACAGTCGTTTTTGATCCGGCATCGAACTTCTGATTCTCAAACATTTCAGTCACGTTGTACACTTTCTTTTCTGATCTCACATCTGGTAGGGCCAAATACGATTCGTCAAAATTAAAAAGTGGGACACTCTCGTTATCCATGCTTTTTGGAGAGTATTGCTTTACCTCGACGATATCTCGCATTTCATCTGGAACTGACCATTTACCTCCACTTATAAAGCCGAGATTTGATAATGTGTTCATCCACACGCTTTCTCCTTGCCTGTTGTTAAAGATGTTTTCTTTGCTTAAGACAAGATAAGATTTTGCCCTTGTCATGCCGACGTAGAGCAATCTTTTCTCCTCTTCCGCCTCTTCTTCAACATCTCCACTGTCTTTTGGCTTCTTCGACATTTGAGCCATTATGACGATCGGAAATTCCAAGCCCTTCGCTTTGTGAACTGTCATTATCTTGACGACGTTTTCCTCTTCGGAAAGTGCAGAAGCCTCTTCTTCATTTCCTTCGAGCCCGATTTCCATTATCTTGTGAATGCCATTTATGTCCCATGAGGGCAAATCAAATGAATCAAGTGTTTCTATGAATTTCACAACGTTGGCAATTCTTTTGTCTCCATCTTTCTCAAGGGCTATTTTGCCGAGATAACGCGTTTCATTTATGGCCATTCTGATGATCTTCGAAGCATCAACCGTATTTTTGATCTTCACAAACCTCTCTATGAGGTCGTGAACTTGGGGGTAATCCGTCTTTAATGCGTCGTAGATGAATTTGTCTTTCAATTTAAGTTTTAAAATTTCATCCATCGTGAAATCAAAAAAAGGAGACATCAAAAGGCCTATCATGGCAGTCACATTGTAAGGATCGAGTATAACGGCCATCAAATTGTCAAGCGCAAGTACCTCTTTTCTGCTAAAAAATGCTTTTCCACCTATCACGTGATAGGGTATTTTGTTTTCGATGAGTTCATTTTCTATTGGCCATATGTCTCCCATCGATCTCAAGAGTATGGCAATATCGGAAAGTGCATGTCCTTTGGAGACGAATTCGTTTATCATGCCTACAATTGATTTGGCCTCTACAGACCTTGCCAAAAGAGCTTTTTCGGCTCCGGGATTGTCTAAAAGTATGACCCGCTTTTCCGTATCATTTTCATGCGATATTTGATTTGAATATCCTATCCTTCCCGTGAAGACTTTTGAAAAGCATCTGTTGTAAAATTCCACAAGGTTAGGCTTTGATCTGTGATTCTCGTTCATCTCTTTGACTGAAACGTTCTTATCTTTTGCCCTTTCCGTTATGTCAAGGAAGACTCCCACATTTGCGCCTCTGAAGGCATAAATGGATTGCTTTGGATCCCCTATGTACCATACCCTGTTCAAATCTGACCTCAAGAGTTCTATTATCTCACTTTGAATTTTGTTTGTGTCCTGAAATTCGTCCACGAAAATGTATCTGAAATAATCAGCATATCTCCTTCTTAATTCAAGATCATTTGCAAGCAATTCTTTGGTCATGATGAGCAAATCTTCAAAATCAAGAGTGGATTCTTCCCTTGCCATCTTTTCGTATTCTTCTATGAGTTGTTTTGCATGATAAATGAAGATCTCTTTAAGATCTGAATTTATCTTTGGTGGTAAAATATCATCATTTGTTCTTTTAATTATTGCATCTTCAAACCATTCTTTTAGATTGGAAAATGCGATTGTCGGATCTATTTCAAAGAGTTTCTTAATCTCTCTGACATTGTTCACCATGTAAGATTCGACGAGTTTTGAAATTCTTCTATCGGAGGCAAGTCCACTCACAACGTTGAAATCTGGATCGACGTTGGCGTAAAGAGCGCTTTCGCGTATAATTCTCGAGCAAAAGGCATGGATCGTCGATATCCTTGCGAATGGCAATTCTCTTTTCATTCGAGAGTAAAGTTGTATGTTTCTGCCAAGCGATATATTCTCATCTATGTGCTTTGTTATTCTGTCTTTCATCTCCCTTGCAGCCTTTTCAGTGAAGGTTATCGCCACAACCTGATCCATTCTTAAATTTGGATCCGTCTCGAACACATTCACGTACTTTTCAACGAGTACACGTGTTTTACCGCTGCCGGCTCCTGCTGTTATGATCAAGTTATCAGTTGATCTGAAAATTTCACTTTGAACATCTGAAAGTTCCATCTGGCCACCTCACAGGACAGATTGTGTTAAAATCACATCTGTCACACTCATCTTTACAACTTTGGGGCGTGAAATCACCATTCGCGACTCTTTTGACAAAGTCCTTCACATCTTCAATCAAATCATTCCACGCTTTTTCTATCTTGCCACGATCCATCATGTTAACTATCTTTCCGTCTTCAACGACGATAAAGGCAGATTGTAGGACAGGCACTTTAAAGATTTGCTCGCATATGTGAGAATAAAGTGCAAGTTGATCCTTTTCTCCCGCGTTCTTGCTTTTGTAATCGAGAACCATCAAACCAGAATCGCATTCATCGATTCTGTCTATGCGTCCGGAGAAGTTAATGCCATCAACATTTGCTTCCGGCATGCCTGTGAAGGTGAATTCAAATTTTGATGGTTTGAAAAAATCGGAATGATCGTCTGCTTTGTAAACTTTGTAGGCTTTTAAGTTTCTGTTTCTACCGTCTATTTCTTCAGGGAACTCGACTTTTTCAAGATAATTTAAGATAACGCTCGTGAATTTCAAAAGGTTTATCTCTAAAACTTCTGGCTCAAAGAAACTCATTTTACCGAGTTCCTCGCTTAAAATCCCTTCAACCTTTGATTTTAATTCTTCCGCTGGCAATTCTCTAAGACGTAATCTGTCCTCTTTTATGAGCCTTTTTAGCGAGTTATGGTAAACCGTTCCGAGTTCTATGCTGTTGAGATCGAGATCGTAAGTTATAGCCTGAGGAAGTTTTAAAGCGTAAGAGAAAAAATATTTCAAAGGACAGGTTTTGTAAGAAAAATACCTGTAAAAGCTTACTGGCATTTTTGAAAGAGATTTGCAATATTCAAGGTTAGATTCATCTTTGACGGACATGATCTTTGCCTTTTGAATTTCAACACCGAGTTTATTCTCGAGATCTTCCCTTCTCCCATTCCATCTTGCCCATCTTGCGTAAGAAACAGTTGCTTCTTGAAGACTCATCGGAGGATAAATCTCTGGTTTTTGAGGCATGCCAAATTTTTCTTCCAACTCAACGAGGTACATGGATGGAAGGATCTTTACTCCCTCTTGAGTTGCTTGTGGCATCGTAACGTATACCTCTTGTGAATGAGACATTGCCGTGTAAAGATCGAGTCTATCGTCTAAAAGCCTTTTTAAAGTTCTATTTATTCCAAAATGTTTTTCTTCTTCTATGGAATTGTAAAAATAATTTGGATGGAATTCTGGATAATTTCCATCCGTGAATCCCACAAATATCTTCAAAGGTGCGTGACTGAACCTCGAAGTGAGCACGTCTGAAATTCTAACGCCGTCTTTCTCCTTTGACGATACGTAAGTTCTATCTTTTATCTGAAGTTCTAAGTAATACCTGTAATCAGCACTTTTTATCTCTTTTATTCCAGCAAAATCAAGCACACTTTCTATTTCCCATATCAAATCTGTGAGTTGATCAAGTGCTTCTTTCTCTTCTTCTGATGCATAAGATCTGACAATTTGTACCGCTTCTTCAAGAACTTTAGAATAATTGCTAACATAAATTGCATTTTCGAACTTGCTTAAAAAATTAAAAAGATTTTTGATCGTTGATCTGGCATCAACGACGAATCCACGCATTCTGTCAACATCTTCCACCGCGGATCTGTCTTGAAATTCATCGTCTTCGGAAATGAGTTCTTTCATCCTTGAGAGATACTTTTCAAAATTTTCAAGTTTTCTATTCCAATCGTCCATTCTCGATTTGTAAGACAATCTTAATGGACCTCTGTTGAGGTGGGCTCTATCGTATATGAGACTAAATGATCCAGGTTCTCCACCAAACCCTGCCATGACCATACTCATCAAAAGGTCTTGAGGATATCCTCCAGTTACAACTCTCAATGGCAGCATGACTTTTTGCACCGAAGTGCTTTGTTCGAGTTTTTTCCTTCCAAGATAAGAAATGCCTATGGAATATTCTTCCAATTTATCTTCGATGGCTTTTATATAGCCATTGTTTTCAGACTTCACAACTATCTCAAAATCCTGCACCTTTTTACCGTTCATCAGCAATGATTTTGCTTTTTTGGAGACCCACTCGATCTCATCATTTGGCTTTTCAAAGACGTGAATTTTGACCCCATCGCCCTTCCCAAAAAACAATCCTTTGGCTATTTGAGTCCCAGAAAATTTGAAGTACGTTTTTTTGCATTCAAAATTTTCAATCGTTTTGAGAATTGTAGATGCCCCACGCTCGAAAATTTCTCCCTCTGTTACAGTTATGAATGTCTTTTCAAAATTGGAAATCACAGCCTTAAAAAATTGTGCCACAACGGGCGTGAAATCGTAAAAGCCATCAATGAATAAGTATTTGCCAGAAGTCTTAACCTCTCCATCTGCGATCATCCTGTAAGCATCGTAAGTATCGAAAAGTTTCATGTATTCCATCTTGTCTTTGAACCTTTTAATGACACCAGATATGAACATGTCCCTTCTCGTTTCTGGATTTTCAAACTCGCCCTCTTTCATGTAAGTCTTCACATCATCGATGAGCGATAAAAGTTTTTCAATTGTCGATCTGTGTTTCACCACAGCAGCCTCATCTTTAATCTCTTCTGGAAGATCAAGATTTCTTGAAGCCATTTCTTCTATCACCGACGTGAGTATTGTGAGTTTAAGGGGTTTATCTGCAAAAATAAGATCCGTTTCCCGTCTTACGGCTTCAACGGCAAATTGGTCAATGGTTTTGAAAGCAGATCTGTTGATCGCAACCATTTTTTCAGCGGCAAGATATGCCGCAAACTTTACAAACTCTCCTTGGCTTCCTATGAAAGT
>JAVRKN010000105.1:0-5418 GCA_031962405.1 Athalassotoga sp.
ATTAGTGGTTAGTGAACGGTAAAATTGTTGGACTTGCATTTTTATTTGTGATATTTTTTTGAAACCCATGGAATTTTTCCACCAATAATGTATGAGAGCACCCTTCAAAATGAGAGGATCCACATCTTCTGGCATTTCTCCCTTTGAAACTGCTTCTTCCCAGTCTATAGAACCGGGAATAAGAGTGTATTCGTTTAAAAAAGGTTTTATTCCAAGGTCGATGACTGATCTCACATCCTCCATGGCAGATTCAAAGGTTTGCCCTGGTAGGCCTATCATTAAATATGCCCCCACCTCTTTGTGGGTAAAACCAACACTCTTGAGAATTTCTATAGCCCTTTTGAAGGCTACATTTGTAACCTTTCCTCCTGTCTTTTTTTGGAGATCTGGATCTCCAGTTTCATATCCGATTCTTATCGTTTTGAAATTCTTTTTCATCATCAAAGAGGCTATTTCTTCATCGACGTAAATTGCATGGATGCCATTGGGAAGATGGTACCTTATATCAGATGGCAATGCTTTCAATATTTCTTTAAATCTTGCTTTGTCTACAAGAATGGCGTCATCGTAAAAGGCAATGTCTTTTACGCCCATTTTTTTGAGCGATTCTATTTCTTCTATAACAGAATTAACACTTCTTGATTTAAATCCCTTTTGCCATGCAATGCAATATGTGCATCTGAAAGTGCATCCGTAAGTTGTGTGAATAACAGCAGCGTCTAACTTTTCATAGAGCGAATAATCCGGAGTGATCCTTTCGAACCAATCATTTCCAACGGCTCTTGGAATTTTCCACCCTTTTATCTCTTCTAACGCATCGTAAATTTTTGGAATACCATCGCCCACGATCAAAAGATCTGCACCAGATTTCTTTGCATGCTCTGGAAGCAAGGTTACGTAATTTCCGCCGAGAATAACCGGCGCATTGAATCTTTCTTTTAGAATTTTTATCGTCTCGAAAACGCCACCGTACCAATAAGTCATCATGGATGTAACAAGGATTACATCTGGTTCAAAATCAACTTCATCGAAGACAGAAAGCGGTGCGCCATACCTTTTCACATATCTTGGAATGTTGTATGCTTTTAAATTGCCGATGATCTCAGAATGAAATTTCCCAGTTCCATAAGATCCGTTGTGAGCGTTATTGCCTGGCAGATTTCTATCGAGCAGATCGATCAATTTTAATTCAACGCCGGAAGCCCGAAGAGCCTTTGCTATGTACAAAAGCCCTACGGGCTTTAACCAGAAATCGTAGGCTGAGATATCGTGTATGTAAGGATTAACTAAGAGCGCTTTCATTTTTTCGAGAGTAGAATGTAGATATTCCTATAAGCGTGAGATCGGGAATGTACTCTTCTATCTTGGTAGAACTTTTGGAAATCTCCGATCCATATCCACCTGTGGATATGACCTTAAAATGTACCGAAAATTCATCTTCAAAAAGTGAAACTAAGCCGTCTATCGCGAACATCGTTCCTAACATTATCCCAGATTGTATGTTCGTTGTCGTGTCTTTTCCAATCGGAGAGTCTGGAAATTTTGCCTCAACGGATGGCAATTTTGCCGTGTTGGTAAAGAGCGATTGAATGGCCGTCCTTGGACCTGGCAAAATGGCACCACCCTCGTATCTATCCGTTAAAATATCGATCGTTATTGCGGTACCAAAATCTACCACTATTACATTCTCTCCGTACTTTTCTTTGGCACCTATGACATTCGCGATTCTGTCCGCTCCAAGTTCATTTGGAGTCCAAACATTCCAATCTATCCAATTCACATCCTTGATTTTCACAAAGATTGGATTTTTATTCATGTACTTTTTTGCGTAGTATTTGAAAACATCGTTCATGCTTGGTACGACGGAAGCAACACAAATATCTTCTATTACAGATGACTTGTAACCAGAAAAATCAAGAAAATTTTTTATATGTATGGACAATTCATCTTCTGTGGCAATATTTTTCGTGCTGATTCTCCACACATCAAATGATTTATTACCATTCATGACTCCCATCACAACGGTCGTATTTCCAATGTCAACTGCTAAGAGCATTTTCAACCATCTCCAAGAAAAAACTGTGAATTCTAGTATCGTTAGAAAGTTCTGGATGAAAAGTTGAGGCGATCACATTTCCATCTTTCACAAAGACGGGCTCGTTGTTGTAGGTTGCAAGTACCTCAACTTTTCCTACTTTGGTTATTACAGGCGCCCTTATGAAGACGGCCTCAAAGGCTTTCTCTCCAATGACTGGGATGGAGATCTTCGCACTGAAAGAATCTATCTGCCTTCCATATCCATTTCTGCTCACAGAAAGATCCAAAACTCCCAGAGAATCTTGTTCTGGATGTTCAACTTTCTTTGCGAGCAAAATCAAGCCAGCACACGTACCGTAAACTGGAAAGCCATGCTTTATTTTTTCCTTTAACGCCTCGAAAAGGCCCGTTAGTTTGAGAAGTTTTAACATTGTGGTGCTTTCGCCACCAGGCATTATCAAACCATCAACACCTTCAAGTGTTTTAACGGATTTAACTCTTACCGCGTCTATTCCGATCTTTTCCATAATTGCAAGGTGTTCTTCTATATCACCTTGCATTCCAAGCACGCCTATTTTCATGATCTACGTTTACCAACCTCTTTCCTGCAATTTTTCTGTTAAAGTTGCAATTTCCTGACCTTCCATGGCTGTTCCAACATTTTCGCTTATCCTTACAAGTTCGTCTGGATCATCATAGTGCAAAACGGCCTGAACTATTGCATTTGCCATCTTGGCTGGATTCGATGATTTGAAAATCCCAGATCCAACGAAAACGCCATCAGCACCTAAAATCATCATCAAAGCAGCGTCTGCCGGTGTTGCAACGCCACCAGCGGCAAAATTCACGACCGGGAGTCTGCCACGTTCTTTTACCATTCTTACTATCTCAACTGGCGACGCTATTTCCTTTGAATACCCAACGAGTTCTTCTTCTGCCATTGTTTTAACGTGCCTTATGGCATCCATGACGGCACGCATATGCTTTACCGCTTCAACGATATTGCCAGTTCCAGCTTCTCCTTTTGTTCTTATCATAGCAGCGCCTTCTGCGATCCTTCTTAATGCCTCACCAAGGTCTCTTGCACCACAAACAAAGGGCACTTTAAAATCATGCTTGTTTATGTGAAATTTATCGTCTGCCGGCGTCAACACTTCGCTTTCGTCTATGAAATCAACTCCAAGAGCTTCGAGAATCCTTGCTTCCGCTATATGACCTATTCTGACTTTTGCCATAACCGGTATTGAAACTGCTTCCATTATGCGCCTTATCAAACCAACATCTGCCATTCTCGCAACGCCACCGGCTTTCCTTATGTCCGCGGGAACCCTTTCAAGTGCCATAACGGCAACGGCTCCGGCATCCTCGGCAATCTTTGCCTGTTCTGGGGTCGTTACATCCATTATGACCCCATTTTTGAACATGTCTGCAAATCCCTCTTTTATGACCCATGTACCTTTTTCCACCATTTAAAACGCCTCCTTATAAATTAACACTTTCGAGTCTTGAAAGATCTCCTTTTTCTCTTCCAACCTTTGCACAAGGTTTTCCATCAACCTCAACTATGTCCGCAGTTATGTCTATCTTTTCTTTCAAAAGAGACGAACCAACGCCATAAGCATCGACTGGAACCTTTAATCTTTCAAACAAAGATATCTTGTCCGCGTTAAATCCTCCAGAAACAACTATCTTCAAATTGTTCATGCCCATTTTGTCAAATTCATTTCTTGCCTTCCATACAAGTTCTGGACATACTCCCAAAGAATTCTCGTTGATGGGAGTAACGGATACATCTCTGAGGGTACCAGACGTGTCAAACCTTACGCCCCATATCTTTCCCTTACCCGATCCTATAACTTGATTAAGATCAGCGTGTGAAGAGTATTTTTTACCCGTTGTGTGCTCGTAGAAATCTATCATCATACGTTTTGTAGTGCCTATAACATCGTTGTCCCAGTCAACAAGTATTATTCTGTTAACATCTGCGGGCACATATTCATCAAACTTTATCGCCGCCATGGAGGTTGATCCATGGTAGGCCGCTATCAAGGCATGAGGCACCGTTCCTATGCCCTTTTCTCCCCAATAATCGGCATTGGCATCTGTTGAGACAACGTTGGCACCGGCTTTAAAAGCCGCATATCCATCTGTTGCCTGCACCCAATAGTGATCGAATCTTGCAGAAAAATAAAGTATTTGCTTACCATTTGCGGCCTTCACAACGCGCCTTACGGCAGTTGCCGAAGAAGAACCTCGCGCTATGACGCCAAGCAAAACCGTTTCAAGGTATCCAAAATAAATCGGATCACCTTCTATGGTCATTATCGGTTCCATATCCTTTGCCTCTTCACCATCGTAAAGGGCTCTTACCTCTATCTCAGAGGATTTATCGACCCAAAGCGCATTCATTGCATCGCGCAAATCCCATCTTCTTCTGTTTATCTTTTCTATTTCTTCTCTCTTCATATCGAGAACGGCATTTTGCAAATCTCGCTCTGCCGAAAGTAAGTCATCGAACAAAGACTGTGCTTTTTCTTCATCCTTGAAGTATCCAGTGCAAAGTTTCAGTATCGCAAGCGCTTCATCTATGCCAACGATCACGGCATCCTTTCTTGGGAAAAATTGGTAAAGTACCCTCGGATGATGATTGTCTTTTTTCAAAACCTCCACGTATCTTGTAAAATATTTGTCTGAATAATATCCCGCTCGAATCCTGTCCACTGGAACTTTAAAAACTCTTGGATCGAGTCTCTGTGAACGCATTAAAAAGACCTCCATTTCTTAATCTCGGCACCCAATACGTCTCTCATTTGTGAAATGGCAAACTCGTGCAACTTCTCATCGTAAGAAGCCACACCATCTTCGTAAACTATGACATTGTAATCTCTGTTTTTCAATTCTTCAACCGTGTACATGACGCATATGTTGGTATCCACGCCACAGACTTCAACATTATTTGGTCTTAACGCTCTCAAAATTTCATCAAGATTTGTTCCATAAAAGGCTGAAAATCTTTTCTTTAAAATGAAATTGACCATCGAGTAATTTTCAACGATAGATTTCAACTCTTCAAAAAGATCTGCACCATGAGTTTTTTCGACGCAGTGAATTGGAAAGCGCTTAAATTCAAGATCATCTGGATCGTGCCAATCTTTTGTAAAGATCAAAGCGTACCCATTTTTCATTCTTTCTTTAACTATATCGAGAACTATTGGCTTAACCTTTTCGGCTTGATGAAAGTAGAGCGATCCATTTTTCGTCACAAAATCATTCTGCATGTCCACGACTAACAAAACATTGGACAAAGTACTCACCCTTTAATATTTTAGCACGATTTGATAATTTGGGGATAAAAATCTATTTCACACAGTGATGATACAA
>JAVRKN010000106.1:0-5405 GCA_031962405.1 Athalassotoga sp.
TGGCATATGGCAAATACAGGGATTAGGGATTAGAGATTAGAGATTAGACATTAGGGATTAGGGAATAGAGATTAGTGAGTGGTTAAAATCATTTCATCATAAATTTACATGGAGGTGTTGGAGATGAGTGAAAATGGTTCGTGCGATCGAGAAGAAGATCCTCCACTTTTCGATCTACGATGCAATAGTACTTTCCATTTTAGCACTAATAGTTTGGGGCATAGTCTTTCTCGCTCATCGATGGACTGGCACAATAGTTTACGAAGCGCACATCTCGATGTCTCCAATCGCCCTCATTGGCTACACTTTGCTTTCAATGTCAAGAGGCTTTATAGCCTATGGCTTTTCTTTGGTCTTCACTCTAATTTACGGCTACGTTGCGGCACGCAACAGATACGCTGAGCGTGTTTTAATCCCTCTGCTTGATATCTTTCAATCTATTCCCGTACTTGGATTTCTTCCCGGCGTTATTCTCGCGATGATAGCGCTTTTCCCCCACAGCAACATCGGTCTCGAACTTGCTTCAATAATAATGATCTTCACAGGACAAGTATGGAACATGACCTTCAGCTTTTACCAATCTCTTAAGTCGATTCCGAGAGATCTCATCGAGGCATCGAAAATTTACGGTCTTTCTAAATGGAGGATCTTTTGGAACGTTGAAATCCCTTACGCCATGCCTGGACTCGTGTGGAACAGCATGATGTCGATGGCTGGTGGGTGGTTTTTCTTAATCGTTTGCGAATCTTTTACGCTTGGCGATAAAAACTTCAGGCTTCCCGGCATTGGATCTTACATGGCCGTTGCCATGGATAAAGGGTACGCGTTGGGCGAATTTTACGGCATCGTTGCCATGATCTTGATGATCATCGCGATAGACATGTTCGTATGGAGACCTATAGTCGCATGGAGCGATAAATTCAAGATGGATGAAGTTGGATCTGAAGAAGAGCCTCAGTCTTTCGTGTTGAATATTTTAAAGAATTCCCACGTTCTTAGATTCTTCAGAGAACTCTCGGCTCTCATGATGATGAGGATCAAAATAAACAATCCGCGTTCGCCAGAAAGTTTTGTTCAGGACAAGGAAGAGAGTAAGATAAGCAATGTCATCTTTTATTCCATCATAGGTTTTATCGCCGTGATAGGCGTATGGAAGTTCATCGAATTTGTTGGCAACGTGAAGATGGGAGAGATTCTTACGATATTATCCGGCGATGGCTTAACGGCGTTAAGAGTTTATGCGGCAGTCGCGATCTCCATGTGGGCTTTGCCCGTAGGCATAATAATAGGCAAGAATTTAAAAATTTCGAAGAGAATACAACCCGTTGTCCAGGTACTCGCATCATTTCCGGCGCCGATGATATACCCGTGGTTTGTTTTGCTTTTTCCCAATTTGAATTGGAGTTCGATAATTTTGATGTTGCTTGGAACCCAATGGTACATTCTTTTCAACGTCATAGCTGGTGCGTCTGTAATTCCAAACCAACTGAAGGAAGCCTCTAAAATGCTTAAATTCACGAAAAAAGAGTTGTGGATGAACCTTTACATCCCTGCCGTCTTGCCATATCTCATAACGGGTGCCATAACGGCAGCGGGCGGAGCTTGGAATGCCAGCATAGTGGCAGAGTACATGACCGTTGGAGGAAGATTGTATGAGGCGAATGGCATAGGCAATTTGATAAACAATTTCACAAATGCCGGCCAACTCAATTTGCTTGCTTTAAGCGTTGTCGTGATGTCGATAAGCGTTGTTGTAATAAATAGGCTGCTTTGGAGGCCGCTTCAAAGATGGTCTACGCAAAAGTTCAAATTTGAATGAAGGTGATTTGAATGAACACGCCAATAATCGAGTTGAAAAATGTCTCTGTTGAATTTAAAATGAGCGGTAAGGGCGGACATTACGTAGGCCTTGAATCCATAAATCTGAGCATTGACCCAGGCAAGGTTGTTGCCATTTTAGGCCCTTCTGGCGCCGGAAAATCAACGCTTTTGCGCGTTATAACGGGCCTTTTGAAACCCACATCTGGCGAAGTTTATTACAAGGGGAAATTGCAAACGTCGGTTAACGATAAAATGGCTATGGTCTTTCAAAATTTTGCACTTTTCCCATGGAAGACGGTAAGTGAAAACATAGCGCTCGGAATAAGGGAAGATATAGATCCAGTTGAGAAGCAAAAGATGATCGCAAATGTCATAGACATGATAGGACTTGAAGGATTTGAAGATGTTTATCCACGCGAGATTTCAGGCGGAATGAAACAACGCGTTGGATTTGCAAGAGCCCTTGTCTCTAAACCAGAGGTGCTGTGTATGGACGAACCTTTCAGTGCACTTGACGCTTTGACGGCTGAAAACCTCAGAGAGGAGATCCTCGACATATGGTCTAAGGGTAACGCTGGCCTTTCAAACATAATAATAGTCACGCACAACATAAATGAGGCCGTTTACATGGCTGACGATATAGTCATTCTTACCTCTAATCCGGGAAGCATAAAGGCCATATATCATAACTCACTTCCATTTCCAAGAGATCAAAAATCGTCCATTTTTCTTAAAACAGTTGATACGATTTACAACGTTTTGACGGCGAACATAATGCCAGATCTTCCGAAGGTTGAAGAGAAAGAAAAGTTAGCCCCAATTCCGCACGCCAGCGTTAGCGAGATAATAGGACTTCTTGAGGTACTTGATGACAACAAGGGACAACTCGATCTTTTCGATCTTGCCGATGAGATAAAAAGAGATTTTGGTACGACCATATCGATAGCGCTGGCCGCAGAAATGCTTGGCTTTGTTGAAACGCCAAGCCACGATGTGATTTTCACAAAACTTGGGAAGAGATTTCTTGATGCCGATGTAAATGAGAGAAAATTGATCTTCAAAGACCAGATTTTGAAAATACCTCTCATAAAGGCCATTTTTGATATGATAGTGAACAGTGAAAATGGTACAATAACAAGAGAAGAGTGCGAAGAGTTTTTGAGGGAAAAGTTCCCAAATGAAAATTCAGAAGAACTCTTTGACACCGTCATAAACCTTTCAATGTACGCAGAACTCATAGATTACGATTCAAGGGATGAAGAGATATCTTTGATATCCCAAAATGTCTGAAAGGAGAAATCAAATGGACCTGGGAAGCGCAAAATTGGATTGGGTCGCTCAAAGGATGAGCGTGATGAATTCTTTAGTCGAAAGATACAAGAAAGAGGAACCGCTCAAGGGCGTTAGGGTTGCGGTATCCATTCACCTTGAGGCTAAAACTGGTTATTTAGCCCTTTCTCTTGCCAAATTGGGAGCGGATGTCTTTGTGACGGGTTCAAATCCTTTGAGCACTCAGGACGAGATAGTGGCGGAACTCAGACACAGAGGACTCACGGTTAATGCTGAAAGGACAAGAAGCGTTGAGGTGTACAAGAAGAATCTCGAGGCAACTCTTGATTTTAAGCCGAACGTCATAATCGACGATGGAGCCGATCTGACGGTCACAGTTCATGAAGAGAGAAGAGAATTGCTGGACCACCTATGGGGTGTATGTGAAGAAACGACAACGGGCGTTAAAAGGCTTAGAGCCCTTGAAAGCATGGGAAAACTTATGGTTCCCGCGATAGCCGTCAACGATGCGCAAACCAAGTACCTTTTTGACAACAGGTACGGAACTGGTCAATCGGTGTGGGATTCGATAATGAGAAACACGAACATGAATATCGCCGAGAAACGCGTTGTTGTTGCCGGTTACGGTTGGTGCGGCAAGGGAGTTGCCATGAGAGCAAAGGCATTTGGTGCGCGGGTGATAATCACAGAAGTTGATCCAGTAAAGGCACTTGAGGCTTTGATGGATGGCTTTGAAATCATGCCGATGAAGGACGCTTCAAAGGTTGGAGACATCTTCGTTACGGTCACGGGCGATACCAACGTCATAAGGGAAGCGCATTTTAAAGAAATGAAAGACGGCGCTATTCTTTCAAATGCGGGACATTTTGACGTTGAGGTATCGGTGAAAGATTTGGAACGAATATCCGAGTCTAAGCGTGAGGTGCGCCCGAACATAACTGAATATGTGGTCAACGGAAAGCGCCTCTACCTTATAGCAGATGGCCGCCTTGTCAATCTCGCCGCAGGCGATGGTCATCCAATAGAGATAATGGACCTTTCTTTCTCAGTCCAACTTTTAAGCGCTTTAAGGATAGCAAAAACACACAAAGAGATGGAGAAGAAGGTCTACAAGGTGCCTCCCGAAATAGATTTTGAGATAGCAAAAACCAAATTGGATCTGCTTGGAATAGAGATAGACACATTGACAGATGAGCAGAAGAGATATCTTCAAAGTATATAGGTGCTGATTTGAGACCTCACGTTTACAGCGAGATTGGAAAGATAAGGGTTGTTCTGCTTCACAGGCCAGGCAAGGAACTCGAAAATTTAACTCCGGCGTCGCTTGAGGATCTTTTATTTGACGATATACCATACCTTCCAGTTGCACAAAGCGAGCATGACGTCATGGCGTCTGTTTTGAAGAGCAAGGGAGTTCAGGTCTTGTACGTTGAAGACCTCATAGTCGACGTTCTAAAGGATGAGAATGTAAAGGCACAATTCATCGAAGACACGTTGATCTTCAACAACATAAACAGTCAAGAACTAAAACAAAATTTGAATGATTTTTTGATTAAACTTGACGCCCAAACGCTTTTTGAAAAGATAACGTGCGGTGTGAGATCCAATGAGATAGATCTTCAAAATAATTCGCTTTCGGCACGCATAAGGAAGGAATTTCCATTTTTCATAAGGCCGATGGTAAATCTTTACTTTCAAAGAGATCCTGTTGCCACAGTTGGAAGAGGCATATCCGTCAACAGAATGTCCACTGGCATAAGAAGGCGCGAGGCTTTGATAATGGATTACGTTTACAGGTATCATTCGCTTTTTAAAGATGAAGAAATTCCGAGATATTACAGTTTAAACGATCCGTTTTTCATGGAAGGCGGAGACATACTCATCTTAAGCCCCAAAGTTATCGCCGTTGGAATATCTCAAAGAACTGAACCTGAGGCCGTTGAATTGTTGGCAAAAAGGATCTTTTCATCGAATGAAAGCTTTGAAACCATTTTGGCCTTTGTGATACCTTCAATGCGCGCCTTTATGCATCTTGACACGATTTTTACGATGATGGATTACGATAAATTCGTCATTCATGCGAAATTAGCCGATGATATCGAGATTTTTTCGATAAAAAGCGAAAAAGGCAATTTGAAGATAGAACAAGAGCCAAAGAAAATCCAAGACGTGTTGAAAAGTTATCTTGGACTCGATGCCGTTGAACTTGTGAAGTGCGGTGGTGATGATCCGATAGCCCAGGATAGAGAGCAATGGAGCGATGGCTCAAATGTGCTTGCGATATGCCCGGGAAC
>JAVRKN010000107.1:0-5339 GCA_031962405.1 Athalassotoga sp.
TTAAGAGAAAATTATTTTCTTAGATCTCAAATGCTTTTCAACCTTACCCGCTTTTATGACAACCTTGATGTTCTCCGTTTTTCTAAGGATGGATATATCAGACAAAGGATCACCACTTACAACGATCAAATCGGCAAATTTGCCGGCTTCCAAAGTACCTATTTCCTCTTTCATGTTAAGCGCCTCTGCACCTGTTTTTGTCGCCGCCATAATAGCCTCCATGGGCGTAAGGCCTTCTTTAACAAGCAATTCTAATTCTTGCGCATTTTCTCCAAGTGGTGTAAGAGGGCCTCCTCCAAAATCAGTTCCAGCGGCTATTTTCACACCTGCGTTTTTTGCTTTCTTGAAATTTGTACTTTGTACCTCCCACAACTGGTGCATCTTTTTTATGCCCCACGATGGTACTTTGTATTTTTCTCCCTCTGAAATTATTCTTTCTCCTATTGAGAAGGTGGGGACCAAAATGTTTCCATTTTCTAACATCAACTTTATTCCCTCATCATCTATGAAATCCCCATGTTCTATCGTTTTCACCCCACCTCTTATGGCATTTTTTATGCCTTGAGTACCCTCAGCATGTGCTGCGACAAAAGATCCCACTCGCTGGGCTTCTTCAACTATTGCACGAATCTCATCCATTGTGAATTGGGCAGAAGTGGGTAAATCCCTCTCGGACAACACTCCTCCAGTTGTGCATATCTTTATAAAATCTGCGCCCTCTCTGAACTGTTCTCTTGCTGCTTTTCTGCAATCATCTGCACCATCGCAAAGCCTGGAAAAGCCAACTCTTACTGCTATATCTAATGGAAGAGAGTGCATGTCTCCATGTCCAGCCGTTTGTGAAAGAATCTTAAAAGCAGATAGAATTCTTGGTCCCCTTATTTCGCCCTCTTCTACTGCACGCTTAAGATATATTCCAAGGCCTCCCACGTCTCTTACAGATGTAAATCCCGCCTCCAATAACTTTGAGCAATCCTCTGCCGCTCTGACGGCCTTTAGTTCTGAAGGCTCAAAGGCCGATTTCATGAAATCTAAAGTACGTTCTCCCATCAAATGAACGTGACAGTCTATAAGACCTGGAAGAATCGTTCCATCTTTGACTTCTATGGTCTTTGCCTTTGGCGGGATTGTAACCTCATTTGTTAAACCTACCTTTTCTATTTTTTTGCCATCTATCAGTACCACACCCTCAAATGGTGCTTTGCCCGTTCCATCTATAATTCTGCCCACAACCGCGATTTTACTCATGATTTCATCAACCTTTCTCATTTATTCTTGTATATTTTGCCAGCCTTCATAACAAACTTCACGTCTTTCAAAACGGAGATGTCTTCAAGCGGATCCCCCTCTACGCCTATCAGATCGGCCTCTTTTCCCACCTCGACAGTACCCACAATCTTTTCCATGCCAAGCAGTTGAGAACCCCATTTTGTTGCCGCCATTATCGCATCCATAGGTTTAACGCCATTTTCGACCATCAAAACCAATTCCTGGGCATTTTCACCGTGTCTGTTGAAAGGCGTGGCGGCATCGGTACCCATTGCTATCTTCACTCCTGCCTTGTATGCTCTCGAAAAACTATCGGCATGATAACTTATTATCTCTTCCGTCTTTCTTACGGCATGTTCTGGAATACCAGCCTCTCGTCCATATTTTTTTATGTTGTAAGGAGCCACGAGCGTGGCGACCAAAAAGACACCCCTTTCCTTCATCATCTGAATTGCCTCATCGTCTAAAAATATGCCGTGTTCTATCGAATCGATTCCTGCCCTTATCGCATTCTTTATGCCTTCACTTCCTTGGGCATGAGCGGCAGCTTTCTTTCCAACCTTATGTGCCTCTTCGGTTGCCGCTCTCATTTCCTCTTCGGTAAGTTGCGGAGATCCTGGCTCATCTCCTTCTGACATGACACCTCCTGTGGCCATGAGCTTTACGAAATCGGCTCCCATTTTCAGTTGATACCTTGCAGCCTTTCGGACCTCATCCGGCCCATCTGCTATGACACCATATCCATTCGCACTTACCTCTGGTGCAAGCCATTTGTCTCCGTGACCCCCAGTCATCGAGATTGCCTGACCAGATACCTTCATTCTCGGTCCTTCTACCAGCCCACTTTCTATGGCTTTTTTTAAAGATACATCGAGAAAACCTCTGTCTCCCATCGATCTTATCGTTGTGAATCCAGCCATAAGATCGGCTTTGGCGTTAACGTACGCCTTTAAAGTTGTCATCGGAAGTAATTCCTTCAGCATCGCCAATTCTCTATTTGGTTCTCCATTTCCTCCCAAATGCATGTGAGCGTCTATCATCCCGGGGAGCACCGTGTATCCCTTCATGTCTATGACCTCTGCCTTATCGGGTAAATGACCATTGTTCTTTAACACATCCTGGATCTTTGTGCCCTCAACTACCACTGCAACATCTTCTAAAACGTTACCGTTACCATCGATCAAATTCATATGATTTAGCAAGTACATGCTATTCTCTCCTTCATATAAGCATTTTTGGATCAAGAATGTCCCTTAACGTGTCTCCCAACAAATTCCAGCCAAGCGCGTAAAGCACAATCGTAATTGCCGGAAAAAAGATTGTGTACCAAAATTGAAAGGGATTCCCTCCATTTGAAGAGATTATCCAGTTTCTCGAAAAAGCCACAAGTTGGCCCCAGTCCGCGTATCCAATGGGAGCACCTAAGCCAAGAAAAGAGAGCGCTGCCGCCAATAAAGGAATAGTTGCCATATCCATGGAGACTTGAATTATGATTGGATATATAGAATTTGGAAGCAAATGATGCAATATGATACCATAACCAGGTGCTCCAACTGCCATAGATGCCATAACGTATTGGTTTTCTTTGACCTGAAGGATGCTGCCTCTTATGAGCCTTGCAAAGGTCATCCAGTAAAAGATTATCATGGCAAGCATGACATGGTTTAATCCTGGCCCGAGAATTGTGACAAGTACTATCACGCCGACAAGAAAGGGAAAAGCAAGAAAGATATCAGTTATCCTCATGAGAAGTTCGTCGATCCAACCTCCAAAGTAGGCGGCAAGCGTGCCTATTATAAGTCCTATTGTAAGCGCGAAGCCTATGACAATAAAGCCTACCCTAAAAGCAGTTCGCGTACCCCATACGACGCCGTAGTATATGTCGTATTGCCCCTCTGTCGTGCCGAAAAAATCTTGTGCCGAAGGCGGTTGGGGCGTAACGCTCCAACCGCTTCTTGGCATCTGATAAGGATCCCCTGGATAAGATGGAGGTGCAAGAAATGGAGCGCAGATTGCTACCGCGATGAAAAAGGAAACGAGGATTATTCCAAGCAATGAAACTGCGTTCCTAAGTGTTTTTTTGGCTGTCCTGAGGATCTCTTCCATTCAAATCACCTATTTTGAAAGATCGTAAAAGTTCAATCTCAAGAAATTCATTGGATTGTATTCCCACCCCTTAAGCCATGAGCGCATTACGGCTATCCCTTCTTGTTGATCTGTGAAAAGGAAAAGTGCGTTATCATGTGCTATTGTGTTCAATTCGGTGAAAATGGCAGCGCGTTTTTGCGGATCCGTCGTGTTCATGGACTCACTGAGTAAAGGATCCATGTTTTTCTTTGCCCATTCGATGTAGTTAGATCCAAGGAATGCACCAAATGCTCCACCCGATCCGTAGAAAGGTTGGGCAGAGTTGTAAGGATCGGGACCTCCAGTCCAACCTATCATGAACATTGGAATTCTATTCATCAGCAGATCGTTGAGATACGTAGCCCACAGTTCACTTGCTATGTTTATCTTGAACTTTGGATTGACCTGGGCAGCGTAATATTGAAGCATTTGAAGAGCAGTTTGTCTTTGAGTATTTCCGCTGTTGTAAACTGCCGTGAATTCAAAGCCTTTTTCCCACAATTCACCGTTGTAGGCTTTTTTGAAATATTCGGCAGCCTTTGCCAGATCCTGATGAAAGGTCGTAGGCGTGGCTGGATTGTAGCCAAGCAATCCCTTTGGTATGGCTCCATTCGGAATTAAGGCTTGATCAAGCCATACCTGCTTTATGTACGTGCTGTATGGGAAAAGATATTCGAAGGCCATTCTCACATCTTTATTAGAGAAAAAGTCTGGCGGTATGCCGTGACCATCTAATTTTCCAGATCCAAGGTATGGATTCCCACCTTGATCGTTGACGTTCCATGTGAAAAATATCGAATCAATGGCAAAGGTAGGCAAATGAGTGTAAACTTTAACCCCTGGAATTCCTTCAACTTGGCTCAAGTACGGCACCAAAACGTTTATCACGTCCGCTTGTCCTTTCGTCAAATCGAGTTTTCTTGTTGTGAATTCTGCCACGTCGTTTATAACACCGTACTTTATCTTTGCAGGACCTGCCCAGTATTTATCAAATCTCTTGAATGTAATTTGCAATCCCCCGCTCCAATTCGTAAGTTCAAAAGGCCCCGTTCCATTTTCGATGTTGTAGAGTGGATCATCGTTGACGCCAGGATTGTGGTAATACCACCAATCGTCTGCTTTTCCATCCCATGCTTTATTTGCAGCCGCCCACTTTTCGTCCAATATGGATGTCAACGTATCGTAATGGGCAAGTGTCGCAAGAAAAGGAGCATATGGATGTGGGAGATGGATTATCACTTCATCGCCTTTTATCTCAAAATCCTTTGCAAGCAAATTAAACGCGTCTATCAACGCTTGCTTGTAAGCCTCATTTTTCGGATTTTTTGTCCCCGTTGCGAACAGATCATTCCAAGATTTCACTCCTGCAAATTTAACGGCCCATTGAGTTATTGAGTCAACGTATTTACCATCTATTTTAGGCAACAAAGGTTCTGACAACATCCATGAGGGGCCTCCCGCTCTATCGAACAAAACTGCCCTTTCCAAAGAATAGACGACATCTTGAGGCGTCAACAAATCTCCATTGTGAAAATAAACGCCTTGACGAATGTGGAAGATATAAGTCGTACCGTTATCAAGCAAGGTACCATCTTCCACAGATGGTACATTTGTCGATAGCATTGGCAAAAATCTTGTCACAGATGTGCCATCATACTGAATGAGATTGTCATAAAATTGGCTTACCGCCTCTTCGGATCCAACATCTGAAACCCATGCTGGATCAAGGCTTTGTATGTTGTAATAAGTATCCTCGACAACGGTGTCTGGATTTACAACATTTTCAGAAATACCGATCGCAAAAATGCCTACTAAAACGATTGCAATTACAATTATCACTTTTCTCATTTTCCTTCCCTCCTTAATTTTGGTTTCTAAATCTTTTTCCATAAATGACAGGCAACGAAGTGACCTTCAGATACCTCTTCAAGTTTTGGCTCTTC
>JAVRKN010000108.1:0-5224 GCA_031962405.1 Athalassotoga sp.
CTGCCTCCAAATTGCTCGGCTTTGTGAGGCAATTACTTGCTGGAATGTTGTTCGGCACCAGCAGTGGATACGATGCCGTCATAATAGCGCTGGGACCAACGGACATCGTTGCAGGCATAATTGCCGGTGCGTTTGCGTCAATTGCAATACCCATTTACATAGAAGAGAAGAAAAATGGTGGAGAGGCAATTTATGCAAAAGGCCTTTTAACCTTTACCTCTCTTTTTTTGATCCTTTTTGGGATGACGCTTGCAATTTTTCCCGGCATTTACATGAAAGTTTTCGCGCCAGGCTTTAGCGGCGCTCAACTCGATCTTGCAGAAAAATATCTCAGAATTTATTCACTTCTTCCTCTGTTGAATGGATGGTCGAATCTCTTTGGCGCTTTTTTGAGGGCTGAAAGGATGTTTTTTCAATATTCGATAGCACAATTCTCCGCCAATTTGTTTTTGATTCCCGCCCTGCTGCTTTTTTCGCCTTTCATGAAAGAAGGGGCTTATGCCCTTTCTTTGGAATTTGGTACAGGTGCCATAGGGTTTGTGGCGTATCTTTACGGTAGAAAGATATGGGGCAATTTCCCTTTTGGGAGATTTTCAAAAGTTCAGATGAAAGAGACTCTTTATTTTGCAACGCCACTTTTTTTGTCTTCCGCTGTTGCGACTATAAATGGAGTCGTCGATAGGGCATTTGCATCAGGCCTTCCTGTTGGTAGCGTTTCTTCGTTGAATTATTCTTTCACAATCGTTGGAATGATAAATGGCATTATGACGGCAGGAATCATAACCTCTTCTTTAACGAGCATATCCGAAAGTGCCGTTGCTTTTGACAGAGATGCGATTTTGAGGAAAACGCGCATGATCGTCGAATCAATTGTAAAAATACTTGCTCCAATAACGGCTTTCACGATAGTTGCTTCAGATCTCATAGTTAAGATAATATATCAAAGGGGCGCTTTCACGAGCGAATCAACGTCAATGACATCTGCCGCTCTTGTTGCCTACTCTACGATGATAATAACGGTGCCTTTGACAGGCGTACTGGGCAACATCTACATCGCGCACAAAAGGACTGTGAGACTCACCTTGATAAGCATTCCAATGCTTTTCATAAATGCTTACTTGGACTGGATATTGATGATTCCATTCAAACAGGCTGGCATAGCGGCATCATCGAGCATAGTTTCATTTGCTCTCTTGTTCTTAATCGTTTACGATCTTGGTTTAGAATTCAAAATGAGCGGTCTTTTTTCAATTAAAACCATTCTTCCAGTCATTTCTTCCTTTGTTTACGCGATCCTTTTTCTCTTTCCGCTGTCGAAGATGCCTCATATTCCCAAATATGGACTTGAGTTTGTGATTTTGATCTTCATGCTTTTCTTTTTTGGAAGAAAGGAAATGAAGATGATCGTATTGAAACTTCGCAACCTTGAAGGATCAAAAAATAAGTGATATAATGTTCATGTGATTTCTGGAGGCTGATATGATAGGCTTTGTTAAATATGCTGGCGTCTCGGCAAAACTTTATGCGCTTAGCAGTGAACTTTTAACGTCTGAAGATTACAAGAATTTGATAAATCAAAAGACAGTAAGAGACGTTGTAAGTTACATTCAAGGGACGAAAATGTATTCAGATACCATTGGAAATCTTAATCCCGATGAGATCCACAGAAGGGATTTGGAAAACTTGCTTCAAGAAGATCTCCTCAAGGATATGAAAAAAATTTTCACTTTCTTCGTTACTTTTGACAAGAATTTCATGCATTTACTTTTCTACAGGTATGAAGTTGAAAACTTAAAACTTGCTTTGAGAAATTTCATAAATGGAAGAACGATAGACGAGGGAATGAAGAGAATTTTTTTCGATCTTGGAGAAAGGGCAACCATAGATCCCATAAAGATTTCGAATTCGAAAAATCAAGATGAGGTTTTGGACAATCTTGCTGGCACGCCTTACCAAGAAGTTGTAAGAAATGTCTTTTCAAGTTACAAGAAAAGTGACGCCGTTAACCTTATAGCAGTACTTGAAAACGCGCTTGACGGTTGGCTTTATTCAAAGATAATAAGCGCATCTAAAAATTTAGGCACAAAGGATCAGGCCGTCGTCAAGGAAATGGCAGGGGAAAGGGCAGACATGATCGACATAGAGAGGATCGTTCGCGCGAAGACTTTTTACGATCTTAAGCCGGAAGAACTTTACAATTCATTGCTCTCCTTTCATTTCAGACTCAAACCTGAAGATTTGCACGCCATGTGCGATGCAAAGGGAGTAAAAGAGGTGCTTGATGTGGTGAAAAATGGCCCTTACGGTGAGATATACAAAGATATGAATGAAGACAATCTTATAGACAAAATCACCCTTGCCGAGAGAAGATTCCTTCAGCGAAAAGCAAGGGAATCGATAACAAAACTTGGTAACTTCTCAATCGCCGCTTATTTCCATTACTTTTTTCTAAAAGAATATGAAATAATGGACATCTCGACGATAACGGAAGGCGTAAGATACGGATTAAAGCCTGAAGAAATAAAAGAAAGATTGATAAACGAATTTTGAGGTATTGATATGGCAGTTGCAAAGATGGAAAATGTAACTTTTGTTGTTCCGCGCGAGAAAATTGAAAAAAATAATTTTGATCTCATATCATCTGAGTCTTTCGAGCCGCACGATATAAAAGAGTACATCGATGAATCTATTCTTACCGATATTTCCAAGGTGCAGGCTGATAACCCTTATCGTGAACTTTACTCCGAGATGATGAATTTTTTGAAAATGACGGAGTACACTCCACCTTTCGATCAAAATGAGATAACTCTTGACGAACCGTTGGACGTAGAGTCCCTTCAAAAGAAATTCAAACTCATGAATGAAGGTATAAAGGCTTTTTTTGACAGAAAAAACGAACAACTGAAGAAACTTTCTGATTATCAAAATGTGCTCTTTCACATGAACGTGCTTGTGAATCTTAAGATTGATCTCGAAAATCTGGCTGTCATAAACAGGATAAAATTGATTTTCGGAAGAGTGCCGATAAGAAATTACGATAATCTCATAGAATCTTCTCTCAAAGATCCCATACTCATTCTCGAAGTAAGCAGAGATATGAACAACTCGTGGATATTCGTTTTTACCACTCCAGATTTTGAAGAGGAAGCAAGACAAATTCTCCAATCCGCTTATTTTGAGGAAGACGTACTGCCCGTCGATTACACTGGAACTCCTAAAGAGGTAAAATCAAGAGTAGAATCGTTGATAGAACTAACCAAAATTTCCATAACCGAAAATGATATGGCAATAAAGAAGGTTTTGTATTCCAACAAGGAGTTAATTGATAAATTTTACCCGCTTATTCTTTCTCGCAAGAGAATATACGATCTTCAATCTTTTTCAAGTTCAACTGGCAATCTTTACCTTTTGAATGGATGGATGCCGGCGAGAGTTGCTAAAAAATTCGATCAGGAAATCGATGAAAATGTGTTAATGGTAGATGAACCTGCTGAAAAGGTGGCAAAAGAGAAAAAGATAGAAGTGCCAGTTAAGGTTGAAAATAAAGGAAAATGGCTTAAGGGATTTGAATTCGTAACCGAAATGTTTGGCACGCCATCTTACGGTGAGATAGATCCAACACCATTTGTTGCCGCATTTTTCACCTTCATGTTTGGATTCATGCTCGGCGACGTAGGCCACGGGGCGATTCTTTTCCTCTTTGGCTATCTTATGTATAGAAGAGGCTCAAAGCAATTCGGAACTGTCATGATGAGTGCTGCAAGCGCTTCGATCTTCTTCGGTTTCATGTACGGTTCTGTTTTTGGTTTCGAATGGATACCTGCAATCTGGCTAAGACCGATAATTCAGATAAATCAATTGATGATCGTGGGTATATATTATGGAATTGGAATGATAAGTTTTGGAATGATTTTGAACATAATAAATGGATTTAGACAGAGAAATTGGGAAAAAGCCTTATTTTCTCCAGAAGGCATAGCGGGTCTTGTCTTCTACTGGCCAGCAGTTGTGGCAGTATCATTCTACCTTTTTGAAGGAAAGATACCGTATCTAACTTTGATCATAGTACTTATAATAGTTAGCCTCATCGCCATGCTCTTTAAAAAACCGCTGGGGCAAGTTGTTTCTGGAGAAAAGATCAAACTTGGTGAAGGCTTTTGGGTCGAGACTGGCTTTGGCATGTTTGACACACTCATATCATTTTTAAGCAATGCCATATCTTACGTCAGGTTGGCGGCCTTTGCTCTAACTCACGAAGCACTCTTTGAAGCCTTTTGGATAATGACGCTTATGGTATTACCCGCAAAGGGTGGAGATATCTGGGCGGTTATAATTTTCCTCATGGGTCAGTTGATACTTGTAGGCCTTGAAGGGCTTGTGGTCTTCATACAGAGTTTAAGGTTGACATATTACGAGTTCTTCACGAAATTCTTTGAGGCCGGAGGGAGGGCCTTTCGTCCATTTGCTTTTAGAGAAGAAAAAAGAGTTTAAAATTTTAATCTTAGATTTTGAAAGGAGGACATCTCGATGTCAATATCTGTCGCATTGATGACCGTAGTTATAGTAACAACGATCGTATTGGGGATAATTTTAACAAGCAAAAAAGCCATGAAAAGAATTTCTTCTCCACTTAAGGTGGGAAAGGGAATTCTTGGAGTGAATGTGGGCTCACTTGTAACCCTTAGTCTCATAGCATTGCTTGCCATGATCCCAGATCGTGCGCTGGCAGCTACAACTGCAGTTGCAACTTCAACGACCGTAAGTAATGGTGTAGGTCTTGGCTTGCTTGGCGCGGGCTTATCAACTGGCCTTGCATCTATAGGCGCTGGTATAGGCGTTGGTATTGCCGGAGCAGCAGGTATAGGTGCCATAAGTGAAAAGCCTGAAATGCTTGGAAGGACTTTGATATACGTCGGCCTTGCTGAAGGGGTTGCCATATACGGTTTGATAATATCGATAATGATCCTTGGTAGAATTTAAATTAAGGCGGCTTACGGCCGCCTTTTTAATCGATGGACAAAGTCATGTATTGTGCTTTAACTCCTTTTAAAAGATTTAATTTCCTGCTCAATTCTTCGTGTTGATCCTTTGTACCGACGAGTTCAAGTATCAAAAGCCCTTTATCGGAGCAATTATCCAAGACACCATCGTGAATTCCAAGCCGCGTTTTGATTATGCATCCCCATCCAGTTAAAATCTTTTGGACCTGTTCAGTCGTTTCCTT
>JAVRKN010000109.1:0-5212 GCA_031962405.1 Athalassotoga sp.
TGAAAACGTAAGCCTGAATTACCCCAATGAAAAAACCAAAGAATCCCCAAACGATTACCGGCATAATGGTGTACTTTGCAAGATAACAGAGCATCAAAGCGATCAGTGCGCCACCACCTATATTCCCAAAAAGCCTAAATGAATGAGAAATAGGCCTTGAAAGTTCTCCTATTATGTTCATTGGGAGCATAAAAGGGCTTGGAGAGAGAAAGCCACTTGCCCATTTTTTAAAACCTTTATATTTAATTGCAAAGACATAACTTGCGATTAAGACCATGACGGCGTAAGTTACGTTGGTGTTTAAATCGGCCGTCGGAGAATACCATGTGTCAGTAAAAAGGTTAAGAAAAAGTCCATCTTTTCCAGGACTTACAGTTATTCCGGGAATTCCGCCCAAAACATTTGACACCACGATGAAAAGGAAAAGCGTTGATGAAAAGTAAAAGACTGGTCTTACGAGTTTCTTAACTGGAATTGCCCCTTCTACCAAATCATAAAGAAAAGAAAGTAATAGTTCAATTGCCGCTTGAAACTTTGATGGTATCTTTGAAAGTTGTCTTTTGAATTTAAGAGACACAAATAGCCACAAAACCAAAATAAAGATCGTCATTATGATCGTCATCGGATTCAACGTGCTCAAAATAGAGGGCAAAGGCACTTTAACTTGCCAAACCAATCCAACTCCTTCTGGAAATTGAACAGAACTAGAATTCCATATGGCAAAAAGCAGATAAAATGAAAAGAAGATCACCAAAAAAATCTTTTCGCCCTTTGAAAAATGTAGTTTCATGCTTTGAAATCTCCCCCTTAGATGCTAAATCTCTTTTAGCAAATCAGACGATGTGAAGAGCGTCAAAGTTAACATTTCAATGCCCAAAAAAGTCGAAAAAAAGCCTTCTGTTGATAGACTTGAAAATGCGATCAGAAGTACGATCGAAAAAACGATGTACCTTTTGATCATCCCAAATCTCAAAGATCTTATTTTACCTTTTTTTACCTTCTTCACATCTTCATTCAACATGAACCATGAAAGTTCGGCGCAAACAAATCCCATCGAGAATCCAACAAACGCTTTTAATCCCCACATCAGAAAAAGTGGTGAGAAAAAGAAGTAAGTGAGAAAAAGATTAAAAGCAAAATTAATATTTTTTCTTTTTTCCATCCTCTTTTTCTACCTCTTTTAAAAGTAACCTTATCCCATTGTACATCCCCGACGCTATGCCGAGTACAAGAAAGATGAACAAAAGTACTTTGTTGTTAAAAGTCCATTTATCGAGGTAATAACCAATAAGTCCCCCTATTGCTATGTTAGAAAGAACGGTTATACCGAATGATGTTATTATATTTGTTTTTCTGAAAAGTTGGACGTATTCTTTTGAATTTACCTTTTGCTTATTTTTTCTATCTTCAGCCATCTTCCCCCTACTGACAAAGTGCCCTCAACGCGCGAACCTTCGCTTATCACAAAAGTTCCATCTGTGGAATTATTTTTAATTTTTTCACGATCTTCGTGATTACAGATGACAAGATTTGCACGATCGATACTTTTTAAGATTATATCCCAATTCATGCCAAAATTCAAAACGTAATCTTGATGCATCGATCTAAGTCTGAAAAAAACTGGATTATCTTCAAAGATTTCAACGTGTGAGCCTATTTTAAATCTTTCGATTCCTCTTAAAGCGCTTCCCAAAATCAAGACGTTGTTAAAGTGTCCAAGAGAAGAAATAAGATCTGCAATTTTACCTGAGATAACAGGTAGCGACCAAAAAACTCTTATTCCCTTCGCACCTCTTAAACGTTCCTCGAGTAAAATTGAGGCGCTTATTCCATCTATTATTTCCTTTTTGTGCATTGAACTTGCTATCTTTGTCGTAAATCTCTCGTCCATAAGATAAACTGGAGTTGGTGAAAAAAACCTTCCTATCTCTATGGCTTTATCCACGGCTGCATAGGTTGAAAGTGTGAAAATTCCCTTCAAGTTGATCGGTAACCCTATGACTATCTCAGAAAATGGTTGATGCTTTTCCAATTCATCGAATATATTTTCACTCTCGATGGTTTTAACCTTCGATACAATCGTTTCGGCTGGATCTGTAAAGGCAAGACCCGTTCTTTTTGTTCCAAAATCAATAGCTACTTTTTTCATGTGTCTCAAATGGATTTTGAAATATTTTTGCTATATTCCTAACTTGGGAGTTCATGAGATCTTTTTCAAGGGCCATCAGCGCAAATTTCTCCATTCTTCCTTCTTTTTCACGCAAGGAATTCTCAATTTCGTCTTTTGTTGGAATTCTTGTTATAGTCTTTTCATTCAGGGCAGAGATCTCTGAAAGTATAGAGAGATAAATTTTGGCAATTGCTTTTGAAGATGCTATCTCAGAACGTATAAGGGCATCTATCATGTCGCCAGATGAACTTTTAAGAATTTTAGCACTTTCTATGACTCTTTCGGGCAAAGGGAAGAGTTCTTCCAGGTCCATCTTATTTTTTTGAACATCATCGTTGCCAAAGATCATCTGGACGGTCATGTTTTCTCTCTTCAAAATGGCTGGAGGTTTGAGAAATGCGCTGTGATTTCTTGGAAAATCGTAATAGATGATCCTTTCAAATTCTGTTTTTGGAATCATCGTTCCACTTACGAGCAAAAGGTTTATCCTGCCGTGTTTTAAATCGATAGATTTACCCTCATTTGAAAGGTAAGTTGATATCTCACGATTTGCGCACATCGAAGGGTAATTTTTGCAGAGTTTTATGTAAAATGATTTCAAACTTTGAACGTCAGAAAAGATGATGATAGATTTTATCTTATTCGCTATTATTTCTTCGATTATTTCCATTTTGTTTAAAACATTTCTATCGTCTATTACGCCCAAATTCTGCTTTTGAAATATGTTGATAGTTTTACAATTAAAAGTGTTTACGATCTTTGCCTCTTCTTCTTTGCTAAAAAATGAAGAAAAGAAGATAAGACTCTTTGGACGAGTCCTTTGGACGATATCAAAAAAATAATCGAACATGGACGATTGAATTATCATTTGTGGCTCACAAACTATGAGATTTGTTCTCTCTTTTAAAATTTTAGGAAGCGAAAATATGTTTGTGAAAATCACATCCCCATCTTTAAAAGATTGGTGAAGGGCGTCAACGTATTCGATCGTTAAGTTAAGATCGGCCAAAGCGGCGGAAATTGAATTGTAAGTGTCTACAAGCATCGAATTCGTTGGAAGTACCACAACAAGTTTTTTTGATTTTTGAGCCATTCTGATGATAATCTCGTCTACGATATTTGGTGAACCAATTACGAGTGTATTTCCATTTTTGTCTAGATTCTCAAGTTCCATATCGTCAAAACGGTGATCGTGCTTAATTACGATTTTCTCTTCACTTTTTACGTCCATGTCTATTATGTTAAGTTGGAATCTTTCATTTCCATTCCACGAGTCCTTCCACACATTCACAACCACATCAACTTTTTTTAAGCCGCGAGAAAATCTAAAAGCATTTGTCATGTCCAGCATTCCAAAGCCTATGCCTTCGAATTTTCTTTCTTTAGATTTTAAAGTCACTTTAAAGCTGCTTTTGCCAACAGGCTTTAGTTGATCTATGATCAAGTTTCTGATAAGAAAAACTGGTTCTGGATTTCCATTTCCAAAAGGTTTTAAATTTTCCACACTATTTATGAACTTATCATCGATCTCTTCGAGGGTTATCTCTGCGTCTATCAATAACTCTGATTTTAGAAGTTTAGTATCGTAATTTGACATTATTTCGTTTATTCTTGATTTGAAAAGTTCTAATTTGTCTGCCTTAAGAGAAAAACCTGCTGCCATTTTATGACCGCCAAATTCATCAAGCAGATCTTTGGCCTTGTCAAGGACATCGATGATGTTGATCCCTTCAATACTTCTAGCCGATCCGCGCGCCATATCACCGTCTATGGTTATCATAAGGGTTGGCTTGTGATACAGCGATAGAATTCTCGATGCCACAATTCCTATAACTCCAGGATGCCAGTCTTTGTGATCTATGACAAGAATTTTTAAGTTTTCAAAATCATTTAAACTGTCCAAATTTGCTATGGCTTCTTGATATATTTCATTTTCTATGAATTGTCTCTCTTGATTTTTCTTCACAAGTTCGTCGGCAAGTTTAAGGGCCTTTTTAGCATCTTCCTCAATTATAAGTTGGAGAGCCGTGATGGCATTGTCTATTCGTCCAACGGCATTTATTTTTGGGGCTATCCTAAAACCCACATCGTGTGTCTTTATATTCTCGAAACTGACGTTAGAAGCCTCCATCAAAGCTGAAATACCAACTCTATTTTTCATCGAAAGCAGTTGGATACCCTTGTGGACGAAATACCTATTCTCTCCCAACAAAGGGACTATATCGGCGATTGTACCCAGTGCCACTATGTCAAGATAATTTTCGAGATCATCGTCTAACCCGAGGCGCATCTTCATCGCTTCGAGAACTTTATAAGCAACTCCAACACCGGAAAAACTTTTAAAACGATAATGGTCTCCAGCACATTTTGGGTTAACTATTGCGGCAGCGGCAGGCATTTTTTCCTTTGGTTCATGATGATCTGTGACTATAATCTTACAACCAAGGGAGTTTGCATAATCTATTTCTTCCACAGAAGTTATGCCACAGTCAACCGTTAAAAAATTCTTTTTGCCCTCATTTGCAAATCTTTTCAGTGTTTCTTTGCTTAAACCATAACCTTCTTCTAACCTACTTGGTATATGATATTCAACTTTCCATCCCCACTTTTTTAGCACCAAATAATAAAGAGCCGTTCCAGTTACACCGTCTACATCGTAATCCCCATAGATAACCAACACTTCTCCTTTGTCTCTTATGTTTATCAGTTCTTCAACAACATCAAACATCCCAGCCATCTCATAGGGATTGCCAAGTACGATCCTTTCTGGAAATAAAAGTTCTTCCGCTTCTTGGATGTTTTTAACTCTGTTCGAAAGTAAGTGGGCCAATAAAGCATTTATGCCAAATTTTTTACTTAAGATTTGTTCTAATTCAACGTCAGGTTCAACAATCCTCCATTCACTTTTCAATGAAAAAACCTCTCTTGTTATTCTCTCGCTTCATTATAACAAAAAAGGTTAAAAGTCGCAACAAGTCGAGTTGACAATTTAGAATTGACAATTGACAATTGAAAATGTACAATTACCGCCCACTAATCTCT
>JAVRKN010000110.1:0-5169 GCA_031962405.1 Athalassotoga sp.
TGACGCGGATGAATAGAGATTTTACATCAAGTTGTAACCTCACTTACCCATCATTAAAAACAAAACTGTCTTAAAATAGTATAGAAAACTATTTTCTATAAGGAGGAAACGTTTTGAATAAAACAAATGCACGCATTCTTATTTTTACATCCATAGGACATTTTCTAAACGATGGAACTTTATTGCTTTTTTCTTTGCTAATGGTTTATTACAGCGAATTCTATCACGTGAATTTGACATTCCTTGGTTTAATGGCCGTCATATATGGGATCATATCGGGCGTTTTTTCTCCAGTTATATCTAAGTTTGTCGATAAACATGACATCGATGTGCTGTTGATGACTCTTGGCCTTTTACTCATTGGAATATCCATCTTCTTTTTTGGACTTGCCTTTTTTCTTACTTCCTATATTTACATCGTAATATCTATCGCGGCCATTCTACTTGGTCTTGCACAATCCTTTTATCATCCAATAGGTAGTTCAATACTTGCTTACACTTTTGGAAAAAATTCGCCTACCGCTTTAGGTATAAATGGTGCTCTTGGTAGCATGGGAAGATCTTTTACTCCAATGATCGTAACCGCACTCATCCTTGCTTTTGGAGAAAGTACAGGCATGTTTTGGACGGCCGCTTACATGATAGTTGGTGCTTTGGTGGTGTATTTTGGCCTTTCAAATTTTAAAAGAGAAAGTTATGAAACAAAAACTCAAGATCAGGATTCCCAAAAAGTCAAAAAAGAAAAATTGGATCCAAGGTACATCAAATTTCTTTTTATTCTTGGCACCATAGTGTTCATAAGGGCGATGTTCATGTCAGGAACGACAACATTTTTGGGAGAGTACGTGTACAAAATTTATGATTCTAAAACACTTGTTGGCGTTTTTTTAACCGTTGCTTTTCTTGGAGCAATCATTGGCCAACCCTTTTTTGGTTACCTTACCACGAAAAAAGGAGGAAGATTTACAGTTTTTCTGACAACCATAGCCTCAACTGTGGTCTTTATACTATTTCTTTTGTGGAACAACTTCGCATTTTCTGTTTCCATGTACTTAATCGAAACATTTTTTGCCATGAGCGGATTTCCAGTTTTGCTTGGTTATGTGACGCAGGTCTTTCCTCCAAAATACACCGCAACTGCGAGTTCCTACATTTGGGGATTGTCTAACATCATAGGAGGAGCCGCCGGTGTTGGTGTTATAACTTTACTTTTGGGAGTAGGCATCAACATTTACCTTTCATTTTGGATCATGCTGATATTCGGGGTCGTATCTGCTTTGATGCTGCCTTTGATTCCAAAAAAGGTAAAAGAATGACGCAAAGGATCCCTCGGGGCATCATGTCCTCCGCGATTCGGAATTTAAAGTTGGTTTAGTATATACTATAATTGATTTTAGATAGTTACTCTTACATGTGCATCGAGGGAAGTGTATGGTCAATTATGAGGTTGTTTTCGAAAAGTTGTATGAAAATTACGGACCACAAGGCTGGTGGCCAGCAGATAGCAAGTTTGAGATAGCAATTGGAGCAATTTTAACTCAAAACACGATGTGGAGAAATGTCGTTGTCTCGATAAAAAACCTTGAAAATGCCGGATTGATGGAACCTTATAGAATGTACATAGCCTCCTCGGAAAAACTCGCAACTCTCATAAGACCTTCTGGTTTTCCAAAATTAAAGGCCGGAAGGCTGAAAAACTTTTTGTCTTTTTTTTCGAAATTCTCATTTGACTTTGAAGAGCTCGATCGCTTTGAAACTAAAGTCCTATCTGAATTGCTTCTAAAAGTTAATGGAATAGGAGAAGAAACGGCAAATTCCATGCTGCTTTACATATTTAAAAGGCCCGTTTTTATATATGATGCTTACTCGAAAAGATTATTTTCGAGAATTGGCATAAAGGAAAGCGTTGAAGTTGAAAGTATTTCAAAAGATCCAAAGATGCTTGGGGAATTTCATGCCCTTGTTGTTCAACATTCAAAAGTTTATTGTAGATCAAAGCCAATATGTCAAAATTGTCCCTTAGTTGCTTTTTGCGAATATGGAGAAAGACATGTTTGAGCATTATTACTCAAAAAATCCAACAAGCAAGATCTTGGAGAAAACTTTTGAATTTAATGTCAACAACGTTAAACTTAAGTTCAAGAGTGTCAGTGGCGTTTTTTCATTTGGCAGCCCTGATAGGGCATCTGTGGTACTTGTGAGAAATTTCCCAGAAGGTGCAAGTGGAGACTTACTCGATCTGGGATGTGGCTATGGATTCATTGGCATATCTTTGAAGTTAAAGAATCCAGACATAAACCTTTTCATGAGTGATATCAATGAAAGAGCCGTGGAATATGCAAAAATGAACGCTAAGGACAACAACGTCTTGGCAGTTGTAAAGGTTGGTGATGGCTTTGAACCGTGGAAAGATATGTCCTTCGACTTCATCGTTTTTAATCCACCAATTGCGGCAGGCAAAAAAGTTTGGGTGAAGATGATAGAAGAATCAAGAGAACACTTGAAAACAAACGGCTCTATTCTGTGCGTAGGATTTCATAATGCCGGAGGAAGCGCAATAGAGAGAGAGATGGAAAGAATTTTCGGTAAAGTTTCAACACTTGTAAAGGATGGAGGAATAAGGGTTTACATTTCAAAAAATGATAAAATTTGAGAATGTTAGTTTTGAATACGAAGACGTAAAAGTTCTTGAAGATGTAAATCTTGAAATCGGTGAAGGAGAGTTTGTGGCCGTTCTTGGATTGAATGGAGCGGGTAAAACTTCTCTTTTCAAATTGATGAATGGCCTTATTCTTCCAACGTCTGGAAATGTATATGTAGATGGCATAAACACAAAAGATGAAGAAAATATATGGAATCTTAGGAAGAACGTTGGGGTCGTTTTTCAAAATCCAGAAAATCAAATCGTGGGAACAACTGTGGAAGAAGATGTTGCTTTTGGCCTTGAAAATCTTGGCATTCCACGAGATGAAATGTTAAAGAAAATAGACGAGTCACTCAAATTTGTAGGCCTTGAAAATTTAAAAAATATAGAGCCTCATAGGCTTTCTGGAGGTCAAAAGCAACTACTGTGCGTTGCCGATGTATTTGCGATGAATCCCAAATACATGGTCATGGATGAACCAACATCCATGATGGATCCGGTGAGCAGGGAAACGATCCTGAAAACTCTTGTAAAACTTCATGAAGCCGGACATTCCATAATATTTTCAACGCATCTTCTCGATGAAATCGTTATAGCAAAAAGGATAATTTACCTAAAAAACAAGCGCGTACTTTTCGATGGTGATACGATTGAGATCGTTGGTGAAATAAAAAAAGATTTTGGCAGTTCTAAATTGATAGATTTTGAACTAGATCTTTTTAAAGCGGGAATTATAAACCATCTCATGGATGTAGATGAACTTGGAAGGAAGTTGGTGAATTATTGTCGATCAAATTTGAGAACGTAAGTTATATTTACGATAGAAAAACACCTTTTGAAAAAGAAGCCCTTCTTAATGTTTCTTTTGAAATAAAAGAAGGAGAGTCTCTTTCCATATTGGGTAAAACCGGATCTGGTAAATCGACAATTTTACAACTCATGAATGGCATAATAAAGCCGACCACTGGAAAAGTTGAAGTAGACGGTATGCTTACGTCAGATAAAAATCTCCTCTTTGAGATAAGAAAGAGAATAGGACTTGTTTTTCAATATCCAGAGCATCAATTTTTCGCCGATACAGTTTACGAAGAAGTGGCCTTTGGGCCGAGAAATTTTGGAATGGACGAGAAAGCAGTTGATGCAGCGATAAGAGAGTCCATAAAGACCGTTGGATTAGAATTGAACGTGATTTCAAAATCTCCGTTTGCGCTTTCAGGTGGGGAAAAAAGGAAAGTGGCAATTGCTTCTGTAATTGCGTGCGGACCAAAGTACCTTGTCTTCGACGAGCCAACCTCATCTCTCGATCCGACAAGCGCGGAAACCTTTTTTAAAATGCTTCAAGATTTTCGCCTAAGAGGTAAAAGCACGATCATAGTGACTCATTCGGTAGAAGAAGCCATTTCTCATTTTGAAAGAGCCATAATAATTTCAAATGGGAAATTGGTCTTTGATGGAAGATCAGAAGACATTCTAAAGCAAAATTTGATCGAATTTGGTCTTCTGCCACCTCCCATGGAAAGAATCTACGAAATGGTAAAAAAAGAATGCGGTGATATTCACCGCCTTAAAGAAATCATTCATAAAAGTGATTTTAAATCTGTGTAAAACTAACTCTTTGTCTCTTTTGTTGCTTTCTTCGATCTTTCGAATAAGGCAACTACCAAGATTATTATGCCTATGACAACATCGTTGGCAATGTTGTGAAGATGGTGAGTACTTGGATTGCTAACGTATGGTATAAAGGCTGCTATTATCATCCATACTCCTCCCAAAAGTCCTATTATCCATCCTTGCCACGATGCCCCTTCTGGTAGCATCATAAACCCAACTATCGCAACGATTATTCCAACGATCACGTCATTCAACATGTTACCAGTCACACCCAATGGAAGAAAACCTGCAATAATGAACCAAATGCCTGCTATTAAAGCCGTCCAACCTTTCCAAGTCATTTAATCTCCTCCTTCATCGAGCAACTGCTCTTTTGGAACATCTCTGAAATACCTTGCTGGTACACCAGCAACTATGATCCTCGACGGCACATCTTTGGTAACAAGCGCTCCCGCCGCTACCACAGCATCTTTTCCAATCGTAACGCCTGGAAGTAAAGTGGCATTTACGCCTATTCGTGATCCTCTTTTCAGAGTTGGTCCCTTGAAATGTTTAAACCTCTCCTTTGTCCTTCCAAGGTAATTATCGTTCGAAAAAGCAACTTCTGGTGCTATAAAGCACTCATCCTCTATCGTAGACATGGCTGTTATGTAAGAATTAGTTTCTATTTTGACGTATTTCCCTATAGTTGTTTGATTTTCAATGGCAACACCTCTGCCAACGATCGTGTACTCGCCGATTTCAACATCTTCACGAATTGATGCAAGATCTCCAACAAAGACGTTATCATGAAGTGTTGAACCCCTGTAGATCACACAATTTGCGCCGATCATGACATGATCACCGATCAACAGCGAAGCAAGATCTTTTATCTTCGTCGTTGCACTTGCAGATGCTTTCATGGGGATCTTACC
>JAVRKN010000111.1:0-5136 GCA_031962405.1 Athalassotoga sp.
TATTCGCCATTTTATTTCTCGTTTGGATGTAGATATTTCCTCCACCGTTGAAAGCGTAAAATGCCCTTTGATCCGACTCGGAAATTGAGTAAGGCTTGTAAGACAAAGATTGTTCAAACGCTATGACATTTTCTTCTGATATGAAATTTGTTCCTTCTATCCATTTTTTGTAGATAAGCCCATTCGGAGAAAGAAATACTCCTCCTTTACCGCCGGTCATTTTGAAAAGAGACAATTTTTGATCCTTAAAGAAGTCTTTTGAACCTCCCCACTCGCGATCTATCGATACGTCGCCATAAAAGGCCAAGATTGAATCTGATCTAACGTACAAAGATTGACCAGAAAGTTCTATAAGGTAGATGTCTCCAAATTTTTGAGGGGAAAAGATCACTTCCGATGGATAAACATCAACGTAAAAGAGCGAAAGACCATCTCCTGCATCTTTCCATTTCGTGTTCGTATCACACAAAATCATAGCGTGCAAATACGATACAAATCTATCTCCTATTTCTATGACAACGCGCAAAATTGGATAGTATGGTTTACCTATTACTTCATATCTCATAAAAGCACCCTCTCAAGCGAAATCAACACATTATACCATAAGAGATTTAAAAGCGGTTGTTTCTCATTTGTTACCTTTAATTCATTGAAAAGTAAAATAAAAAGGATATAATGAAATTGAAAATCATTAGCGTTTAGAAAAGGGAGGTTTTTAAAATGGAAGAGACAAGAGAAATTAGAATACCGTTGATAGGTGAAAAGGCTCCAGAATTTGAAGCCGTAACAACAAAGGGTAAGATAAAGCTTTCTGACTTTTTAGGCAAGTGGGTGGTGTTGTTCTCACATCCAGCCGATTTTACACCGGTTTGCACGACAGAATTTGCTGCTTTTGCTGAAAAGCAAGAGGAATTCAAAAAACGCAACGTACAACTTATAGGGCTTTCAATAGACAGCGTTTACTCACACATAGCATGGATAAGAGAAATTCAGAAGTACTTTGGATTTAAAGTGGAATTTCCAGTCATAGCCGATCTTGACATGAACGTTGCCCACCTTTATGGCATGATTCATCCAGGAAGCGGGAAGACATCAACTGTTAGGACAGTCTTTGTCATCGATGATAAGGGCATAGTGAGGGCTATATTGTACTATCCAGCCACAAATGGAAGAAATATAGAAGAGATTTTAAGGCTTGTTGATGCGCTTCAATATACGGACAAACATGGTGTGGCAACTCCGGCAAACTGGAAAGTTGGAGAAAAGGTCATCGTTCCAACGCCGCTTACCGTAGATGATGCTGAAAAGAGAATGAAAGAGGATTACGAGAAGGTAGATTGGTTCTTAGCCTTCAAAAAATACGAGAAATAAATCGGTGAGGCGCTTGCGCGCCTCATCTTTTTAGAGGTGATAGGCATGGAAAATATCTTGAAAAAAATGGATCAAAAAACGCTTTCAGCCGGCAAAGACGTACTCGATATGAAAAGCACAAAACACGGCTTTGGAAAATTACTTCCCTTTTTGGGACCTGCTTTTATCGCCTCGGTAGCGTACGTGGATCCGGGAAATTTTGCCACAAATATTCAGGGCGGCGCAACTTTTGGGTACGAATTGCTGTGGGTCATCCTCTGGGCAAATTTGATGGCCATGTTCATTCAGGCACTTTCTTCCAAACTTGGAATAGCAACGGGAAAAAACCTGGCCGAATTGATAAGTGAAAGATACCCTAAAGGTATTGTCTGGTTTTATTGGGTTCAAACTGAAGTAATAGCGATTTTCACAGATCTCGCCGAATTCATAGGAGCCTCTATCGCCTTTCAACTACTTTTGGGTGTTCCACTTGTGTGGGGGGCGGTGCTTTCGGGGATCGCTACATTTTTCATACTTTTGTTTCAAAATTACGGTTTCAGACCATTTGAGGCCGTTATAACACTTTTACTTGGCGTCATAGCATTTTCTTACGTGAGCGAAGTTTTCTTAAGTAAGCCAAACGGTTTTGCCATTCTTGGAGGTACGCTTATTCCAAAATTCAGCGGCGTAGAAAGTATATACATGGCTGCTGGCATCCTTGGTGCAACTGTGATGCCACACGTCATATATCTGCATTCTGCTCTAACTGAAAATAGAATAAAAGCAGATAATGAGGCTCAACTTAAAAGATTGCATAAATTCAACATGATAGATGTTTTGGTGGCCATGGGCATAGCGGGCTTTGTCAACATGGCAATGCTCATGATGGCGGCCTCAACTTTTCACTTCACCGGCCATCAAGACGTATCAAGTATCTCAAATGCCTACATGACACTTATTCCATTGCTCGGTGGCGGTGCTGGACTTATATTCGCTTTATCGCTTCTTGCTTCAGGCCTTTCATCATCGGCCGTTGGCACAATGTCCGGGCAGGTGCTTATGCAAAGTTTTGTGAAGTTCAAGATACCAGTTTGGATAAGAAGGCTTGTCACGATGATACCATCATTTGTGGTGATTTTATTGGGCATGAATCCAACTGACGTGCTTGTCTTCAGTCAGGTTGTTTTGAGCTTTGGAATAATATTTGCGCTTTTTCCGCTCATTCAATTCACGAGAAACAGAAAGATCATGGGAAATCTTGTCAACTCAAAATTGACAAATGTCATGAGTTGGCTCATAGCCTCCTCAATAATCTTCTTAAACGTCTTTTTGATATACCAGACAATTTAATCGCGTCCAAAATATCTGTCGAGCCTGTTAAATTCTATTGAATAAACAAGCGGCCTCCCGTGAGGGCAAGACCACACTTCCAATTTGTCAAGATCTAAAAGCAATTGGCTTATTTCTTCCTCTGAAATTTTTTCTCCCGTTTTAACTGCCATCTTGCAAGCAACGTCGGCAAAAAATTCTTCCTTTGGATCTTTTGCAAAAGAAATTCTAAAATTCTCGATGGTTGAAATAAAAAGCGCTGCCCAATCGTCTACATCCTTGATCGATGGGACGCTAAGAAGGGTTCCATCTTTGTATTCAAAGCCAAAAGATGATATTTCTGCTTTGTGATCTTCGAAAGTCTCCCTTTGCACTTGAGTGAGGTCAACTTTTACGGGATTCACAAGCTTTTGAGATGAAATGGATTGAACTTTTATCTTGTCAAAAAGGATTCTTTCATGGGCCGCGTGAATGTCAATTATGTATAAGGCATTCTGTCCGTAAGATATCAAATACCTTCCCTTTAAAATTCCAAGAGGATGCGTTTGCGAAAGCTTTTCCCTTTCAACTTTTTGATCTGTTCTTTCGGGCATACGATCGAAATCGAAGTCAAAATTTTGCGAAATGCTTTCCCTAAACATTCTATCTGGCTTTTCGTATGCTTTAGGCGATGGCGCTTGATCTTCAAAATAAGATGCCCTTTCAACGGGTATGTGAAAAACAGAGGGGGATGCCAAAGCGTGCTTTATGACGGAGGCTATGCTACCGAATACCCTTGACTGATCGCTGAATTTCACCTCTAATTTTTGTGGATGCACGTTAACGTCCACAACCTGCGGTGGAATTTCTATAAATATTACGGCCGTTGGAAATTCTCCTTTTTTTAGATGTTCCGCATATCCTGTCTCAATTGCCTTGAGCAAAAATGGGCTTTTCACGTATCGGCCATTTACAAAGGTAACCTCATTTAAACGGTTTTGCCTGCCAACGTCTGGCGCGCTTATGTAGCCGTAAATCTTCATGCCTCCAATTTGTTCCTCTACCTTTATAAGATTTTGATCGCCGAAGACGATCTTTATGCGATCTTCAAGCGCCGATGATTTTGAAACGTTGTATATCCCTTCACCATCCCTTACGTATTCAATTGACACGTTGGAAGACAAGATGAACTTTTCGATTATCTCCGTTACCATTCTCGATTCAACCGCGACAGAACTCAAGAATTTTCTTCTTGCGGGGACGTTGAAAAAAAGATCCATCACGCTCACGCGCGTGCCCTTAGTCTTTGCCGTTGGGAAAGATTCTCCGACTATGCCCCCTACGACTTCTATGGCATGACCCGTACCATCGTCTGTGTTTGAACTTTCGATCTTCATCTTTGAAACGGCCGCTATGGAGGCAATAGCCTCTCCGCGAAAGCCAAAGGTTGTAAGGTTGAATATATCATCGAAGTTTTGTATTTTAGAGGTGGTGTGTGGAAGAACGGCTAACTTCAAATCTTCCTCGCTCATGCCTATGCCGTCGTCCTCAACAATTATGGAAGATTTTCCACCGCCATTTATCGAAACTTTTACCTTAGACGCACGCGCATCTATCGCATTTTCGACCAATTCCTTCACAACAGAAGCGGGATGATCGACGACCTCGCCTGCCGCTATCCTTCTCACAACCTCATCTGGTAATTTTATTATCATGATCTTTCCTCCGCAGCCTTGAACAAAATAACGCCGACGCTGACTGACACGTTTAGAGAATCCATTTCGCGCGCCATGGGAATGGAAACCTTGTCATCGCATTTTTCAATGACGAGTTTTCTTATGCCTTTACCCTCATTTCCGAAAACAAAGGCAATCGGGCCTTTGAAATCCATTTTGAAATATGGCTTTCCATCCATCGTTGCGGCATAAACCCATACATTTCTTTTTTTCAACTCTTCTATCGTCCTCGACAAATTTACCTCTATGCAAATCGGCATTCTAAACGCGTATCCTGCAGAGGCTTTTAAAACGGCGGGCGTAACCATAACGCTTCCATGCTCGGGAATTATTATGAAGTCTACTCCGGCACCGTAAGCGGTTCTTATTATCGCCCCGAAGTTTTGAGGATCTTGGATTTGATCGAGAATGACGATAAAGGGATCGTGATCTAACCTTTCGAGCGTTTCAAAAGTATCGGAGTAAACGAAATCTTTTATCTTTGCCGCAATTCCCTGATGATCCTTTGAATGTGCGATCTCATCAAGTTGCCTATCCTCAACTGTCTCTATCTTTAAATTTCTTTTCTCTATTCGCTCTTTGAGTAAATTCATTTCACCAGAAAAATCAGCCTTAGACATGAAGACTTTTGATATGTGAACGCCGCTTTTTAAAGCCTCGCTTATGACATTTCTTCCATAAATTATCATAATTCACCTCTCTCAATTATACTATACTGATTCAACTTTAAAAGCCGAATGTC
>JAVRKN010000112.1:0-5129 GCA_031962405.1 Athalassotoga sp.
GGTACATGTACGATTTAAAAATTAATTTTGATGAATCCCTTCTTGTTTTTGGAGATTACACTTATGAAAGTGGGATCAAAATGGCCGAAGAACTTTTAAAGAGAAAAGTCAAATTCGATGCCATACTTTGTGGAAATGATCTAATAGCCTTTGGTGTTATAGAAGTTTTGAAACGAAATGGAATTAACGTTCCAAAGGATGTTTCAATCGTTGGATATGATGATATAAGTTTTTCCTCTTATCATACTCCTAAGCTCACGACAGTGCATCAACCTACTTATGAAGTAGGTCAAATGTCAACTAAGATAATATTGGACATGATTTCTGGTGTTGATAAAAGAATCAAGCATATCAAAATAGAACCGTCACTTGTCGTAAGAGAAACAACTTGCAGAGTTGGAAGTGTTGATAAATGACTGAGATACTTAAAATAAATAATATATGTAAATCTTTTTCAGGTGTGACGGTACTCAAAAATATAAATTTCTCAATACAAAAGGGAGAATTGCATGCCATAGTTGGTGAAAACGGCGCAGGGAAATCTACTTTGATGAAAATCATTGCCGGTGAACTTGAACCTGATGACGGGAAGATATATCTTAATGGAACAGAAGTCAAATTTCACTCTCCAATAGATGCAATACGTGCTGGAATTTCCTTGATACATCAAGAATTCAGCCTTGTACCACAATTAACCGTGTATGAAAATATTTTTTTGGGAAGAGAAATCTCTAAGAAATTCTTAAAAATAAATTTCATTGATAAAAAAGCAATGAAAAAAGCTGCCCTTGAGGTATTAAAGACTTTTGGTATGTTGAATATTTCCGTTGATTCAAAAGTAAAAAATTTAAGCGTTGCTGATAAACAATTGACGGAAATAGCAAAGGCATTATCGACTAATTCAAGCATTTTGATCATGGATGAGCCGACTGCTGCACTTACATTAAGAGAAACTGAATTGCTTTTCTCGATATTGAAAAACCTTAAAGCACAAGGTGTGACTATTATATTCATCTCTCATAGACTCGAAGAAATATTTGAAATTGCCGATGTTGTAACAGTTTTAAGAAATGGGGAACTTGTTGGAACAAAAAAAATAGACGAGATTACCATGGAAGAAGTCGTAAGTATGATGGTTGGAAAAAGTATGAAAAGTAGATTTCCAGAAAAGCCAATCCGTGCAATAAGCGATGAGAAAGTGCTTGAGGTAAAAAATCTTTCTTCTGATGCTTTTAAAAATGTGAATTTTGTTCTTCACAAGGGAGAAATTCTTGGAATAGCAGGACTTGTTGGCTGCGGTAATATGCAAGTTGGCGAAAGTATTTTTGGCCTTAGGGACTTTGATGGTGAAATCTATCTTGAAGGTAAACGTGTTGATATTTCAAAACCAACCGATGCTATCAAAGCGGGTATTTTTCTTGTTCCAGAAGATCGACACGATCTTGGACTCGTTTTACAACGCAGCGTCAAAGAAAATCACGCCTTACCAAATTTGGATTTATTTTCTGAATTCGGCTTCGTCTCACAAAAGGAAGAGAAACAATCAGTTCGCGCTTCTATCTCATACTTGAATACAAAAGTCAGCAGTATAAATCAAAGGGTCGACAATTTAAGTGGAGGAAATCAACAAAAGATCGTTTTGGGAAAATGGCTTGTGAGATCTCCAAAAATTCTAATTCTTGACGAACCTACACGAGGTATAGACATTGGGGCAAAGTACGAAATTTATAAGTTCATGTACGATCAGGCTCTAAAAGGAGTGTCAATAATTTTAATTTCTTCTGAACTTGCAGAAGTCTTGAGCCTTTCAGATAGAATTCTTGTCATGAGTGAAGGCAGAATTACAGGAGAACTTGATCCAAAAAATGCCTCTCAGGAAGATATACTTAAATTTGCGGTAAAGGGAAAGGAGTCTTAAAATGAACGCTTTATCTAATGGCTTTATAAGAAAATACGGTGTTATTTTTGGTTTAGTTGGAATAATAATTTTCTTTGCAATAGAATCTCCCAATTATTTTTTCACGCCTTCAAATTTCATACTCATATCAAAACAATCATCGATAAATATATTACTTGCGTTGGGGCAAATGTTTGTCATTCTAACTGCTGGAATAGATTTGTCGGATGGAGCCATAGCGGGTTTAGTTGGGGCTGTGGCAGCCGGGGTTACAGTTACGACGGGTAACCTCTTCTTGGGTTTAATTGCCGGTCTCGGTGTGGGTATTGGATTTGGAATTGTTAATGGTATCATCGTTGCTTTTGCCAAAGTCCCTGCTTTTATAGCAACGCTTGCGACTATGTCCGCTATAACCGGAATAACACTGATATACACTCAGGGAGAGCCGATATGGAACTTGCCATCCTCCTTCGATTTCATAGGTCAAGGAAGTTTGTTTGATATCCCATTTTCCATAATTCTTATGGCTTTATCTTTTGTGGTAGTTTGGATAATACTCGAAAGAACAAAATATGGAAGGCATGTTTATGCTGTGGGAGGGAACATAAAGGCTTCAAGAGCTGCTGGAGTGAAAATATCTTCAGTGCTTATAAGTGTTTACGCAATTAGCGGTTTACTCGCTGCAATAGGTGGCATCATACTTGCATCGAGGTTAGGTACGGCAGAGCCAACAGCGGGTTCTGGTTATGAACTTGATGCTATAGCAGCAGTTGTGCTTGGAGGTACAAGCCTTTTTGGTGGTGAGGGATGGGTTGTAGGAACAATAATAGGAGGGTACATAATAGCCGTTTTAAACAATGGAATGACGATAATGAATATTTCCGCATATTATCAAGAAGTTGTCAAAGGACTTGTCATTTTACTGGCAGTTATGTTGACAAGCTTTGGTAAAAAATATTGGAATGAATGATCATAAAGGAGCTTTTTGCTCCAATTCTCTTAGGAGGTGAGTTTTAAATGAAAAGTCTCATTTTGGTGGCGTTGATGGTGGTAGGTATTGCCGTACTTTCGATGGCAATGACAATCGGCTTTTGTGTATCAACACTTAACAATCCTTACTTTGTATCCTTTACAAATGGTGCAAAGGCGGAAGCGCAACTTTTGGGAATCAATCTTATCGTGATGAATGCTAATAACAGTAACAGCACACAACTTAATCAAGTAGAGGATTTGATACAAAGAAAAGTCGATGCCATAATTTTAAATCCAACAGATTCAGATGCCCTTGTTCCGGCAGTAATAGCGGCAAACAAGGCAGGTATACCGGTCATAACTCTTGATAGATCAGTTAACGGTGGTAAAGTTGATATGTATATAGCCTCCAATAACGTTGAATATGGAAAATTAGAAGCCGAATACGCTGTAAAGTTGTTAAATGGAAAAGGTGATATTGTGCTTTTAACTGGTATTCCTGGTGCATCTGCAACACGTGACAGAACTAAAGGAATAATGGAATATTTATCCCAATATCCTAACATCAAAATCGTTGCAAACCAAACAGCACAATTTGATATGGCAACTGCTATGTCCGTTATGGAATCAATACTTGTTGCTCATCCAAATATAAATGCCGTTATTGCTGAAAATGATGAGATGGCACTTGGAGCCATTCAGGCTATAAAGGCTGCCGGGAAAAGTGGAATAATAGTGATCGGTGGTGATGGGATACCGCAAGGAATACAGGCCGTCAAAGATGGTACCGAAGCAGTTGACATAGCCCAGCAACCATATAAGATGGCTGCACTCGGAGTTTCTGCCGCATTCTTCATCGTAAATGGGTTAAGTATATCTCCAACAAGCCTTTCAATGCCTTTGTTCCCTGTTACAAAGGACACAGTTAATCAGTGGATAGCAAGTGGAGATTAATTAAGTTTGAGAAAAGCAGGCATCAAAAGATGCCTGCTTTTAGACTTTTAGAACTATGAGGATTTTCTGAATTATCATGCCTTATGCCAAACATTTTGAAATTTTGGAGGTAAAATGTCTAAAATAGTTGTTCTTGGAAGCATAAATGTTGATCTCGTCAGTTTTACAAAAGAGTTTCCCAAGCCAGGAGAAACGATAAATGGAAAATCTTTCGAAATTCATCAAGGTGGAAAAGGAGCAAATCAAGCCGTTGCAATTGCAAAACTTGGTGGCAAGGTTGAGATGATAGGAGCGGTTGGAACAGACTTTTTTGGTGATTTCCTTATCAAATCACTTAAAAACGCAAACGTTGGAACAAAAATGATCAAAAGAATAGAAGGTACATCAGGCGTTGCGAATATCTGGGTCAATGAATCTGGAGAAAATTCTATAATCCTTGACGCAGGTGCAAATGGAAAAATAGACGAATCTATTTTGGAAAATTCTAAGAGTATTATAAAAGATGCCATGTTTTTACTGCTTCAATTTGAGATCCCTTTCGATGTTGTTGAAAAAGCAGCGAAAATTGCTCATGAAAATGGGGTGAAAGTTATTCTCGATCCCGCTCCAGCGAGAAAGATACCAGAGAGCCTTTTAAATTGTGTTGATTACATAACCCCAAATGAGATAGAAATTACACAAATTTCAAGTGGAAAAACGCTCAAAAATAAAATTGAAAACCTTCAGTTAAAAGGGCCTCGTGTCGTTGTTAAAGCCGGCGTTAAGGGCGTTTATATCGTTGAAAATGGTAAACTTTTAAATCTTGAGTCTTTTAAAGTTAATGCCGTTGATACAACTGGCGCTGGTGATTGTTTTAACGGAGCCATGGCCATTGGACTTTCAGAAAAAAAGGATATAAAAGATGCGTGCGTCTTTGCAATGGCAGCGGCCGCAATTTCCGTTACAAGAAAAGGTGCGGGTGATTCATTTCCAACAAGAGATGAAATTAAAAATTTTTTGATGCACTAATTCAAAGGAGCCATCCTGAGTTTTTTCAGAATCGCATTGATTTTGATGAGTATACTGATTCAACTTTAAAAGTCGAATATTCATTAATCTCTTGCCGCTCCAGCATATGCCCCCTCGGAATCTGGTCCTCACTTCGCTGCGGAGGATTCCGCTGGGGCATTATGCTCTCCGCTAAGATTTGGAATTTGAAAAAGATTTGGTATAAAATCACTGTTGAGTCCGTTGCAATTTCTTTTGAAGGGAGAGAAGACACGCATCTGATGTGTCGCAATTGGTGAAAAACGTTGTGCTTATAACT
>JAVRKN010000113.1:0-5008 GCA_031962405.1 Athalassotoga sp.
TGAATGAACATTCGACTTTTAAAGTTGAATCAGTTTGAGAGCCTGGTACAAAATCTCATTTTCTTCAGGTTTCCTGATACAAATTCGTATTCTATCTTTAAGGCCAAAACTCGTACAGTTTCTCACGTGTACACCTAATTTATCAAGCATTGCCTGCGCTTTGTCAGCATCATCGACCTTCAAACATCCAAAATTTGAGTCTGTTGAGAAATTGAAATCATCGAATATACTTTTTGCTTCACGTATTTTTGAAGTGCTTTCACGCAAAAAATCCCCATTGTCTTTGATCAAAAATTCCATAAAGGCATACCCACAATTTCCAATTGCCCAAGGCGATCTGTATCTTTCGAATAACGATTTAAACTTCTCACTCTTGACATATCCGACCCTTATTCCAGGCATTCCATAAGATTTTGTGAAACTCCTTACGATTATGACGTTTTGATCTTCGATTTTCTCAACGATCTTATAATCCACAAAATCTATGAAGGCTTCATCTAAGATGATGATAACGTCATTCAGAGATGACAGATTTTCTTTGATCTTAAGATACTTCCCAGTTGGATTGTTTGGATTACCCAGTATGAGTACTGTCTTTTGACTTCTACCCATCTTTTTTGCAAGATCAAAGGCACTTTCGAGATCGAGATCCGTTTCATTTTTTGGCGGTATTTTGAAGATCTTTCTGGCACCGTACCTTGCAACCCTTTCATATTCTCCGTAAGACGGCGTTGGGATGATGACATTTGCATCCTTCATCAAAGTAAAGCCTATTATTTGAAAGGCCTCCGTTGCGCCCGCAAGCACAACTGTATCATTTCCAAATTTTTTTCTGAACGCTTCTTCCAACCATTCAACGTAAAGATACTTGTCGGCCAAAAATTTGCATCTTTCAAATAACGCTGTTTGCCAAGGCGGCACGTATGGATTAACTGAGATTGAAAAATCGATCATCTTATCGTTCTGAATACCACCATGAATTTCCATTCATCTCACCATTATAAAAAGAAAAAATGTTGATAAAATCACCGAGATAGCCATAACGTAAAATTTCAATCCTCTTTTTATATCTTCAACGACCGGTTCTCTTCCATCAAAAGCATAATAACCTATTTTTTCAAATTTAACGCCTAACAAACCGCTGAAAGCACTCATTGGGTATGTGCCATTTATCTTGAGAGGGCCATATTTGAAAATGGACCTAAAGACCTTTTTTGGCGAAAAAATCGCAAAAAATGTCGCCGTAAGACGAGAAGGAATGAAGTTTAGCGCATCGTCCGTGCGAGCGGCGGCCTTCCCAAACCATTCAAAGCGTTCGTTGTGATAACCAATCATGGCATCCAAAGTGTTGACAGTTCTGTACACAAAAGCACCAGGCAGGCCAAATAAGGCGTAATAAAAGATAGGGCCGGTCACTGAATCAGAGGTATTTTCAGACAAACTCTCAAGTGCGGCCGATAAGAGGTGCCATTTGTCAAGATTTGCCGTGTTGCGACTTACTATCATTGAAACGTTGTGCCTCATCTTATCTTCATCTTCTACTCCACATCTTTTCACATGAAAGTAAAGCGATCGTATTGAAAAGGTAGATTTCAACAAAAAGGCCTGGATAAAAATACCCGCTATGCCAGGAATCATGGTGGCAAAGGATCCAACGGAAAACCATATTCCAACATCGACGATCAAAAGCATGATTCCCCAAAAAAATCTCACGCTCTCGCGCTTAGAATCAACATCAAAATATTTAACGATCCTTCCCATCCACACAACGGGATGGAAAAGAGCGGGATATTCCCCAACAAAAAGATCGATTCCTATTGCGATAAGAAAGACGAAGGGATTTGGTAAAAATGTCATAGCATATTCTCAATGCTCTTTACGTCTATATTCTCTTCGAAAAGATCTGTAAAGCGATCTATCTCTTCGGTGATCGATATTTCTTTCACATCTTTTTCTTCCATCCCTTTTGATCTCCTTACCATGTTCAAAAAATCTCTTGTAAATTCAAAATTTCTGAAAAGGCCGTGAAAATACGTACCGAAAACTCTGCCATTTTTGTACCCATCGGGATAACTCGTTTTTATTCCATTTACCTCTTCAACCATCGCAAAAGGAGAGTCATCCTCGGTGTAAGAAATTCCATGATGAATTTCATATCCCTTTATCTTCAACGCTTTGCCAGTCAACTTTTCATATCCCACCAAGTTGGACACGCGCTTTTCAACTTCAAACTCAGTTATAACTGGCAATATGCCTAATCCCTCAACTTGCATACTTTTCTGGGGATCTCGCAACATTTTGCCCATCATCTGGTATCCTCCACATATTCCAACAACATGTGCGCCTCTTTTGATTGCAGATCTTATCTCACGATCGAAGTTTTTGCCTCTTAGCCATTCAAGATCCTCAATGGTCATCTTTGTGCCTGGAATTATTATCACGTCTCCATTTAAACTTCCATCCTCAACAAAGGTAACGCTGGCATTTTCCATAAGTGGATCGAAATCATCAAAGTTGGAAATGTGGGGCAAATGTATTATGTTGATCTTCAAATCTCCTTCGGTCTTAGCAGACCAATCCACCATCGAATCCTCTTGAGGAATTTTGTGAGATTTATACGGCATCGTTCCCAAAAATTTGATTCCATAGCGTTTTGCAATACGGAAGGGATAATCTCCAAGTAAAGATTTGTCGCCCATGAATTTGTTAAAGATGAATCCCTTGACAAGTTTTCTTTCATCCTCGTCCAACAACTCCATAGTGCCAACTACCTGTGCGAAAGCACCTCCTCTTTCTATATCGGCAACGAGTATCACAGGTGCATTTACGGACTTTGCAATTTGCATGTTAACGATGTCATGTGATTTCAAATTTATCTCGACTGGGCTTCCTGCACCCTCTATGACGATTATGTCGTGAGATTTCATCAATTCTTCAAGAGCATCTAAAGCCAACGATAAAAATGATTCTTTTTTTGAGTACATGTAATCTTTTGCATTGAAATATCCGTATGGTTTTCCAAGCACAACGATCTGGGAACCATCGATCTCTGGCTTTAAAAGTATTGGATTCATTTTAACGGAGGGCACTTCCTCACAAGCAAGTGCCTGCAAATACTGTGCCCTTGACATCTCGCCGCCCTCGATGCTTACGGCTGAATTCAGAGACATGTTTTGTGATTTAAAGGGCGCAACTTTGTATCCAAGATTTACAAAATGACGGCATATCGCCATCGTTATCAAAGACTTTCCAACGCCAGAAGATGTGCCTTGAACCATCAAGACGTGTGACATCTTACACCTCTATGCCCTTCCTTTGTTCAACGCCTTTCGTGTAATAATGTTTTATCTCCTTCATCTCAGTCACAAGATCGGCCATGTTAATTATCCTTTCAGTTGCATATCTGCCAGTCAAAACTACCTCGGTATGTTCAGATTTTGACTTCACGAGATCGACGACATCATCTTCAGATATGAGTTTCATGTAAACGGCCACATTTATTTCGTCCAGCACGACAAGATCGTACATACCGCTTGAAACCGCTTTCTTGGCCTTGTCAAGTGTTTTTACGGCTGCATCTATGTCTTCTTTTGATGGTGATCCTATTATGAATTCTGGCCTTCCGCCTTGGAAAAACTCGATTCCAAGTTTTTCGAAACTCTTCATCTCGCTTGTGTACCTTCCCTTCATGAATTGAATGAAGATCACTTTAAGTCCAGCACCAAAGGCTCTCATACTTAAGCCTATCGCCGCCGTTGTCTTGCCCTTTCCGTTGCCCGTGTAAACTTGAACATATCCTTTTTCCATCTGAATTACCTCCTTAGATTAAATTACCGGCAAAAAGTATGGTTATTTGAATTACTTCTTCTATCGCTCCAAGCACGTCTCCAGTCACCCCATCGATCATGCGATCTGAAATGACTTTAAGGATAAAGCCTGAAGCCAAACCAAAAAGCAGCAATAAAAGCGTCGCTGGAAAAAATATGAATGGTATGAGATAGATCGATGCATATAAAACACTCTTTAGTTTTACAGGAAAGATCGAAGCCCCAAGTCCACTCCTGGCCGGCTTTGAAAGGTAAGCCATCAAAACCATTCCATACCTTCCTCCCACCGTTGAGATCAATATGTCTATCAAGGAGACCTTTGTCATAAGATAAAAAAGCAAGATCATGTAAAGGACGCCGACAAAAACGGCCATAGGACCAGAATTGCCCATTTTCATTATCTCTAACTTTCGTTCCTTCCCTTTTTGGGACATGAAACTGTCTGACGTATCGAGCAATCCATCGAAATGAAAAGCGTTAAAAAATACGTATGTTATGAAAATTGCAAAAATGACGATTGGAACGGATCTGCCGAAAATCCAAAAAACCAACAGGTAAAGTCCGCCTGCCATATAACCTACGATCGGGAAATGCTTAACGGTATCAGATGGATTTACCGCCGATCTTACCGGAATCCTTGTTAAAAAACTTATCGCACCAAGTATATTTTTCATTTCACCTTTAGCGGAATACCTGCTATCATGAAAAACACCTCATCTGAAATCCGTGCAATTCTTTGATTCAATCTTCCAAGATCTTCAACGTAACTCCTCGTTGCCTTGTCAACGGATATAACTCCCATTCCAACTTCATTTGAAACGATTATCTCGTTGCCATTTAAATTCAAGATGAAATTTTCTATCTCTGATTCAATTTCTATACCGTGATAGATCATGTTGCCCAGCCAAGTTGTCATGCAATCTATAACGCACACTTCGTAATTGGCCGTGAGTTTAAGTACCTTAGAAAGGTAAATTGGTTCTTCAAAAGTTTCAAATGTTAGACCTCTCTCCTTTTTGTGCTTTTCTATTCTCGCCTTCATTTCATCGTCAAAAGGTTCACCAGTTGCTATAAAAGCCCTTTTAGTACTCTTCATGGCCAATTTAAGGGCAAAATCACTTTTTCCAGATCTTTCTCCACCCGTTATGAAGATCGTAAAATCACCTTCTTGAAATCTAAAA
>JAVRKN010000114.1:0-4972 GCA_031962405.1 Athalassotoga sp.
TTAGCATAGCACTGAATTTCATAGAAAGGAGTATTAATCTTGAAAAATTTGTCTGCCGAGCAGATAAGAAATGAGTTTCTTGAATTTTTCAAATCGAAAGGTCACGAAATTCTTCCAAGTATCTCTCTTATACCCGATGATCCGCAATTGCTTTTTACCGTTGCAGGGATGGTACCATTTAAAAAGATTTTCTGGGGTCTTGAAGAACCGAAATATCCCCGAGTTGCAACAGTTCAAAAATGTATAAGAACAAATGACATAGAAAATGTGGGAAGAACGCCAAGGCATCATACATTTTTTGAGATGCTGGGAAATTTTTCTTTTGGCGATTATTTCAAAAGAGAAGCAATAGAATACGCCTGGGAATTTTTAACCTCAAGGCTTGAAATTCCAGAAGACAGATTGTGGGTATCAATATACAAAGATGATGATGAAGCCTTTGATATATGGACTAAAATTATCGGTTTGGATCCAAAAAAGATAGTTAGAATGGGAAAGGAAGATAACTTTTGGGGTCCAGTGGGACCAAGCGGTCCTTGTGGACCTGACTCAGAAATATTTTACGATCTGAGAATCCCAGTCAAAGAATGTCCAGATCCAGATAAGTGTACTCCTGCATGCGATTGCAACAGGTTTTTAGAGATATGGAATCTCGTTTTTACGGGTCTTTATCAGGATGAAAATGGGAATCTTGGCGAATTGAAGAAAAAGAACATAGATACTGGCATGGGCCTTGAGAGAATCGCTTCCGTTTTGCAAGGCGTTAAAAGCAATTTTGAAACTGATCTTTTCATGCCTTTAATACACAAATCAGAAGAAGAATTCGATTTGAAGTATGGCCATGATGATCGTGCAGACATATCGATGAGAATAATAGCCGATCATGCAAGATCCTCAACTTTTTTGATAGCAGATGGTGTCTCCCCGTCAAATACAGAACGTGGTTATGTACTTAGACGTTTGATAAGAAGGGCAGTAAGGTATGGAAAGTCAATAGGCGCTAATGGTCCTTTCCTTTACAAGTATGTGCCTGTCGTTGAAAGCATAATGGGCAAGAGATATCCTGAAATCAGCGCGAGAAAAGACTTTATCATGGAAACGATAAAATTTGAAGAAGAAAGATTTTTGAAAACTCTCGATCAAGGGCTTGCACTTGTGGAGAAAATTTTCTCCAATTCTTCAAAGATATCCGGATCAGATGCGTTTAAACTTTACGATACTTACGGCATGCCACTCGATATCCTTCTTGATATGGCAAATGAAAGAGGAGCCAAAGTAGATGTTGAAGGATTCAACAAACTCATGGAGGAACAAAAGATGAGATCGAGAGAAAACCTTGGACTCCAATCTTTTGTGGACAGCATTTACGAATCTCTTTCAAATGTCAAAACTGAATTTGTTGGATACGAAAGTCTTAACTCTCTCTCTAAAGTCATGGCTATGGTATCTGGTGGAGAGGAAGTTGGCAGCGTAACTAAGGGAAATGAAGCCGAAGTCATATTCGATAAGACTCCTTTTTACGCTGAAATGGGAGGTCAGGTCGGAGACTCTGGAAGGTGCGAATTTAACGGTGGAAGTGCAAATGTGATCGATACGTATCAAAAGGGCTCTCTTCACTTGCACAAGATAAAGATCAACGAAGGGACTTTACGCGTTGGAATGCAAGTGAATTTAACGGTTGATTTCGACAGGAGAATGGCCATAGCAAGAAATCACACTGCCACCCATCTGCTTCAGGCAGCGCTTCAGAGAGTGCTTGGTGATCACGTAAGGCAAGCAGGCTCTTACGTTGGTCCAGACAGATTGAGATTTGATTTTACCCACAACTCCTCTCTTACAAGCGAGGAAGTTAACAAGATCATGATGCTTGTCAATTCCGAAATTCTTAAAGCGACACCAGTTCAAACGAAAATCATGTCTCTTAAAGAGGCAAAAGAAATTGGGGCTATGGCGCTTTTTGGTGAGAAATACGCCGAAGAGGTTAGAGTTGTTATGGTTGACGATTTCAGCAAAGAACTTTGCGGTGGTACGCATGTTTCAAATGTGGGCCAAATAGGCACATTTTTAATCCTGAGTGAAAGAGCGATCTCTTCTGGAATCAGAAGAATAGAGGCTACAACTGGGCTGAACACGATAGAGTTGTTGTTAAATTACAAAAACACGATCTCTGAAGTCTCCGAAACCCTTCAGTGCACGCCGAATGAGTTGAGTCAAAAGTTGAAGATGTTCATAGAGGAGAATCAAAACCTCAGATCTGAAAATAAGAATCTTAGAAAAAAGATCACCCTTGAGGAATTGAAAAAAGAGACAGCGCATGCCATCTCTAACAATGCTAAATTCATTGTTTTCCAAACTCACGATCTTGATTCTTCGGAGTTAAGAGACATCGCAGATGACGCGGTTAAGATATTTCCAACTGGCCCTGTGATACTTCTTCAAGAAAATGACGGTAAAGTGACGATTATAGTCAAATCGACAAATGGAAGGGCAAATGAGGTAGCATCGATTGTCTCAAAAAGTTTTGGAGGCAAAGGTGGAGGACGTTCCGATATGGCACAGGGCGGATGGAATGGGAAAGTTGAAATTGAAAAGGTAAAATCAATTATCTCAGAGGTGATAAAATGAACGCGTTTCTTTTCGATCTTGATGGTACTTTACTTTTATCTGATGAGGAGAATTTCTACAGAAAATACTTTGAACTCGTAGGTGAGGAGTTTGAAAATATCGTTAACCCTAAAGAATTTATAGATGCCATAAAAGAAATAATAGAGAAGATGATCTTCGACGATGGAAGTAAGGACAATTACAGAAGGTTTATGGAGAAAATATCTCAAAAATTCGGTAAACAAGCCATAGAATTTGAAGAGAGATTCAAAACTTTCTATTCCAACAATTTCAAGTTACTTAAACCACTTACCAAGCCAAATGAAAAATTGATAAATCATATGCGCGCTCTCGATGGAATAAAAGTGCTTGCGACGAATCCAATATTTCCAGAGATTGCCATAAAAGAAAGGATGAGATGGGCTGGCCTTCAGGATAATGATTTTACGCTTGTGACTTTCATGGAAAATTCACATTATCTAAAGCCGAATCCGAAATATTTTTTGGAAATATGCGAAAAAGTAAAAATAAATCCTCAAAATTGCGTTATGATTGGCAACGATCCAAAGCTCGATGGGGCGTGCGAAAAGGTGGGAATTAAATTCGTTTTAGTTGGAGAAGATGGAAGTTTCTGATCACTTTTCCGCCATCTCTCTTAATTTCCTTGATTGACTTTCATCACTTTCTATTACAACGAGGATATCTCCAGCATTTATCACAGTTGATGGATCTGGATTGAATTTGAATTCTGTACCGCTTTGTATTGCCACAACGAGTAATCCAGTCTCTTTTCTTATGTTCGAATCACTTAAAGTTTTACCGACAAGGCTGCTTCTTACGTTGACAAGCACCTCTTCCATCTTAAGATGAACGCTGTTTGACTGATGAATTATATCCATGAAAGATTGAAGGGCTGGATTTAGCACAAGAGAGGCCATCCTTGATCCAACTATTTCAGTTGCAGAAAGCACGTTGTCTACGCCGGCATATCTTAACCGTTTTATGGCCGTCACGTTGTCTGCCTCGCTTATTATTCTAAGATTTTTATTCATGTTTCTTGCCATCAAAGAAACGTAAACGTTCAATGAATCATCTGATAACGATATTACGAGTGTGCTTGCTTTGTTTATTCCAGCCTTGACGAGAGTTTGCTCATCCATCGCATCTCCCACAACGTAAAGAAAGTCACTTTCTTTTACGATATCCTTTATAAGGGCTTTAACTTCCTCCACTCTTGCAGGAGTTGGAGTCGCAAAAACAAATGGATGTTTTCTTATGGCAAGTTGCCTTATCACGTATTTTCCTATTTCGCTACCGCCCATTACTATGCAATGCCCTTCCATTTTTTCTATCATTCTCATCATCCTTCTTAATCTCATGTACTTTCTCAGATCGCCATCTAAGAAAAAAGAGGTAACAACTCCTATGGCATAGAGATAAGTCGATATGCCTATAACGATCAAAATCGTCGTGAAAAGATAACCGTTGTAATCCAAAGGTTTTGGAAGACCATACCCAACGGTCGATAAAGTCATTGCCGTCATGAAAAGCGCGTCAACGACATCCCATTTTTCTATTATCATGTAACCAAAAACTCCAAAGACAAAAACTCCAGCAACAAGTGAAAACGCTATGAAAACGTGTCTTGTTCTTTTTCGCAGATCTTCTTCCATCTAAATCACTCTTTTATGTCTGGCCATTCGTCTTCTCCGCCGCCTATGGGCTCAGCGTGGATCGTAACTTCTTTGACATCCGGCAAATTCTTTTTTATTTCATCCTCAATGGATGTCATTATCCTGTGAACATGTTGAAGGCGCATTTTTCCAGGGATTTCAACGTGCATGTCCACTATGTAATAAGATCCAAGTTTTCTGACCCTGATAAGATGAGGATTGAAGACGTATTCTTGCTCTTTGACGATCTTTTCTATTATCGCCGTCATTTCTGGATCTTGCTTTTCCATCAACTCAGGAATGCCTGCTTTTATGACGTCCACACCCATCAGAACGATCAAAATTGCCACGGCTATCGATGCAATGGGATCAAAGATTGTCATCCCAGTTAGCAGAACAAGCACGCCACCGACGAGAACAGCAACCGATGCAAAAACATCGCTCATGTAATCTTTCGCATCGGCGATAACGGCTTGATTTGAAAATTTTTTTCCAGTCTTGAACATGTAAAAAGAAAGCAGAAATTTACCCACGATGCTAACTGAGGCTCCAACGATCATTATCATGGCAATAACCTCATGATGCCCAAAGTCCATGAAGGACTCTTGCGCTATTAGAAAACCAGCAAAAATAACAGACACACCAACTATGTTGGCGACTATTGTCTCAGCTCTGCCATGACCGTAAGGATGTTC
>JAVRKN010000115.1:0-4904 GCA_031962405.1 Athalassotoga sp.
ATGCATTAAAGTCAAGATTGAATGCATACTAAATTATATAATTTCGTAATATTGCATTTAAAATTGAGTATTATAATCAACGCAACATTGGTATTTCTTTTGGAAAAATCTTATGGTACAAAAAGTCGATGTACAAAATAGCGTATGGCAAGTAGAGGGATTAGGGATTAGAGATTAGAGATTAGGGAATAGAGATTAGGGATTAGTGAGAGGTACTTGGCGGAGGGCAGGATGCCCTCGAGATGGCCTCCGCAGCGTCAGCGAGGACCAGACATCGAGGGGGTGCCTGCCGAAGCCCATACAAAACAGCACATGGCTTATGGCGAACTTGGAATTTAAGGCATATTTAAGGTGCGAAAGGGAGACCAAATGAAAATAGGCATTATAGGCGTTGGAAATATAGGTACCATAATAGCGGACGCGTTAAGTGCGGCTGGTCATGATCTTGTACTTGTAAACAGAAGAACGGAAAAGTTAAAGAAATTTGAGGGAAGAGCCCAGATTTTTTCAAAGATAGAAAATATGCCAGATGTGGAAATATTGTTCCTTTGTGTAAAACCTCAAGATGCCATAAGTGCGCTTAAAAGGATTAAAAGATCAAAAGATAGAATAGTCATAAGTACCGTGACAGGGTTAAAAGTATCAACTATAAAAACTTATCTCGACGGAGATATCGTGAGAATCATGCCGAATATTCCAATATCCATAGGAAAAGGAGTTGTCGGTATAACTTATTCCGAAGAATTCGCTGAAGAAAAGAAACGAATCGTTAAATCCTTACTTTCCAATTTTGGCGTACTTGTTGACATAGATGAGAAACATTTTGCGGCCGTAACGGCCTTAAGTGGCAGTGGACCTGCTTTCATTTTTGTCATAATAGAAGCGCTTGTTGATGCAGGCATGAAACTTGGCCTTTCTTACGATATATCCATGGAACTCGTCATAGAGACGATAAAAGGCTCGGCTGAATTGCTCCAAAAAGAGGGAAAACATCCCGGAGAATTTCGCCATCTTGTCACTTCTCCCGGTGGGACGACTATAGAAGGCATATATTCTCTTGAGCAAGAAGGGTTAAGAGGGATACTCATGAAGATGATCTTCGATACTTACAAAAAAGCGATGGAATTGCAAGGAGAATCACATGAGGGTTGAAGAAGTTGCAAAAAGAGTTTCAGAGGCGAAAAAGCAAGTTGGTCTTATGAACACTCAACGGAAAAACGATGCTTTGCGATCTATTGGAAAGGCCATTGATAAAAATAGAAAGATCATCCTCGAAAAAAACGAAATGGATCTTCATGCCGCCATGGAAAGTGGAATCTCTGATGCCATCGTCGATAGGCTACTTTTAAACGATAAAAGAATTGATTCGATGATAGAATCGATAAACAAAGTTATAGATCTTGATGATCCGATCGGAAAGATAGACGATGGATGGGTACTTCCAAATGGCTTACAAATAAAGAAAGTTAGGGTACCGATAGGTGCAATTGGCATGATATACGAGGGAAGGCCAAACGTTACCGTTGACTCTGCCATTTTGTGTTTAAAAAGTGGAAATTCTGTGCTTTTAAAGGGTAGCGCTTCGGCTCAGAACAGCAATGCGGTGCTTGTTGAAACCATAAAATCTGCCCTTGAGGCGGTGAATTTTCCGCAAAATGCCGTTGAACTCGTCGAAGAAACTTCCCATGATGCCGTTAACGAGATGATAAAGATGAGAAAATACCTTGATCTCGTTATCCCGCGTGGAGGGAAACCTTTGATAGATTTCGTCGTTCAAAATGCAACGGTGCCTACACTCGAAACTGGTGCCGGCAATTGTCATATCTTTGTCGATGAATCTGCAGATCTTGAAATGGCTTTAAAAATAATAGAAAATGCAAAGGTACAAAGGCCTGGTACTTGCAATGCCGCAGAGAAAGTTTTAATTCATGAAAAAGTGGCAAGAATTTTTCTTCCCATGCTCTACGATAGACTTAAAAGCGCGAATGTCGAGATGAGGGGATGCAGTGAATCTGTAAAAATCATTCCTTCAATGAGAAAAGCAACAGAGGAAGACTGGTCGACTGAATATCTTGATCTTATACTTGGAATTAAAATCGTCAAAAACGTCGATGAGGCGATTGAACACATATCAAAATATGGGACAAAACATTCGGAATCTATAATCACAAAAAACTACGATAACGCCTTGAAATTCACGCGTAGCATAGATGCGGCTGCTGTGTACGTTAACGCCTCAACGAGGTTCACTGACGGCGGAGAATTTGGGTTTGGCGCCGAAATAGGCATAAGTACTCAAAAACTTCACGCAAGAGGGCCTGTCGGCCTAAAAGAATTGACATCTTACAAATACGTGATTTACGGTGAAGGACAGGTAAGATCATGAGATGCGTCGTTAAATTTGGAAGTAATTTGCTCGTCGGAAAAGACGGTAGAATAGACGAGTCATTTATAGAAAAGATCGCATTTGAAGTTTCAAAGGCAACAGAGGAAAACCATGAGATCTTTATAGTTTCCTCTGGGGCAAAAGCTGGAGGGTACGGAATACTGAAGTCAAAGGGTGCAAAACTTTCCGAAAAACAAGCGCTTTGTGCGATAGGCCAAATAGAACTCATGAGGATATATTCTGAAAAGTTTCAAAAATTCGGTAAAGTTGTGGCACAGTTGCTGTTGACGAGAGAAGATTTTGCTAACAGAAAAAGATTTTTAAACATCATGAACACCATAGATTCATTAAAAAAATTCGGCGTTATTCCCATAATAAACGAAAACGATACCGTCGCAACGGAAGAGATCAAAGTTGGAGACAACGATACGCTCTCGGCTTACTTATCAATAGGTCTCAAAGCCGACATGCTTGTACTTTTTTCCGTTGTGGATGGTGTGCTGGACGAAAATGGAAATGTAATTGGTGAATTTGATGATCGAAAAAATATAGCGCAACTTGGCAAAACGATCTTGGGCAGTGGGGGAATGACGACAAAGATAAGGGCTGCCAAGATGGCTGCAGATGCTGGCGTTAAAGTTGTCATAACGAATGGAAAAAAGATGAATTTGTTGCAAATGTTAAATGGAAAGGTAGAGGGAACTACCTTTAGGTCTTCGAAAAGGCCGAATGCAAAAAAAGCATGGATTGGCTTTGTTGCAAGTCCGAATGGGAAAATTTACATAGATGATGGCGCAAAATCTGCCATTATCAAGGGGAAAAGCCTTTTACCGGTAGGAGTTATTTCGATTAGTGGTAAATTTTCAAAGGACGACACAGTTGAGATAATAAACGGGAATCAACTTGTTGCGATGGCGACTGTCAACTGTTCAAGCCGCAAGTTAGAAATGATACTTTCTGGAAAGTCAAAATATCATGATGAAATTTGCCATGCAGACAAAATAATGGTATTGGCAAAATGAAAAAGATGCTTATTTTGTTGAATCTTCTGATTTTTCTTTCTTTATCGTCTTTTTCATGGGAAGTATTCTTTAATTCTCCGCCAGATCCACTTCAACTTAAAGACTCAGTACTTAAGATCATCGATTTAGCCAATAAAACTATTTATATTTCCATTTACAGTCTTAACGACGAGGACGTGATTTCATCCTTGAAGGCAAAATCATTTGAAGGTGTAGACGTGAAAATCGTCATGGAAGGAGAAAATTACGTTAAAGATATCAAAATGCTTTCTGATCTTGACATCGTTGCCGATCCTTTGGATAATGGTCTTATGCACTCAAAATACATCGTAGTTGATGGTAAATACGTGTGGTTTGGATCAACGAATTTAACAAATTCGGGCTTTTACCACGATTTTAACAACTCAATAATTTTCGAATCTCCAGAACTCGCAAGTATTTTTGAAAAAGATTTTCAAAAGATGAGAGAGGGGTATTTTGAAGGTGCAAAAGATGACGAATTCGCAACTCTTTCAGTGGACAACGTTGAAATGGAAGTATGCTTTTCGCCATCTGAGAAAACATTTGAATCAATTATAAAAATGCTCAAAAGTGCAAAATCAGAAGTCGATGTTGCCATCTACTCCTTTTCGGATCCAAGAATTGCCCTTACACTCGCCGCTCTTGACGAAAAGGGAGTGAAGGTGAGAGTGTTGGCCGATGAAAGTTGGAACTCATCATCTTACAGTTTTATCCCTAAGATGAAAGAATTCTCCTTCGTAAGAAAATATCGCCTTTCCAATGGATTATTTCATCACAAATACATCATCATCGATCCAAAGGGAAGGGATCCAGTAGTCATAACGGGCTCGTACAATTTAACTCTTTCGGCAGAATTAAAAAATGATGAGACACTTGTCATCATTCATTCTAAAGAGATAGCGTTAAGGTATCTTGAAAATTTTGAATCGCTTTACATTTCAAAATGAAAAATGATATAATATTTCAAAATTAGATAAAGGAGTATGGGGTATGAAAATTTTCCTTGTTGTTTTGTTCGCGATTTTGGTAACGAGTATGGCGAGTTTTGCTTTGATGGTTGGGTTTACTGATGGGGTAGTTTCTTACGCACTTTCTGTGGGAACGGAATTGAATTCTTCTACCTTTGCCTATGCGGGAATTTCTTTTCCTCTGGGAGCAATGGTGGGTGGCGGAATGAAACTCGGTGATCTTTACAACTTTGATTTTGGTAAAGCCGCAAATGGTCAGAAAATAGGCACGTTGAACATTGGTTATGGTGCCGTTGCAGATGCCGAGATCGACGCCTTTTATGGTTTTTATCCTGCCGTTTTTGTTGGGCCAGCCTTGATTTTAAACGCTGATTTTCCCGCTGTAAGCACGAGGATACTTTCTTACACGGCCGTTGGATTGGGATGGCCTTTGACGTCTTCACCACGGTTTAGTTGGACAACAGGATGGTTTTACGTTTTTTAAATTGATTTTGACAAAGTCCTCTC